>CAMPKL010000572.1 GCA_946887065.1 uncultured Bryobacterales bacterium | reverse complement strand
TCCCGGCTCGATTCAATGCCCGCACCTTGGCGGATGGTGATCCAACTGTTAGCGGCGAGATTCGAATAGGACGAAATACTCCCGTCAGGCCAGCGTACTTCGACGTTTAGTTTCGTTGCATCTCGGACGCCGAAGTGTACCCGGAAATCGCTTTGAGAAACGTGATAGCCGCCGCTGCGAACTTCGTCGAACTGCTTAACGCCTCCCGTTGTGACGGTAACGCGGGCGCCAAGCGCGGCACGGCCCGATGCCGTGAGCGCTTCGATCAAGACCGAGTTCGCTTTCGACCCGTAGTTCGCCAGAAGGGAGGGCGGTTCATGCATGTTCACAACCACGATCTCCAGACTGCCGTCGTTGTTGAAGTCGGCAATAGCGACGCCTCGAGAAGAATGCGCCGCACGAATACCAACTCCTGCCCCGTCGGACATATCGTGAAACTTTCCGTCGCCGCGATTCCAATAGAGCAATCGGCGTTGACGAAAAGGCTCCGCGGCCGCGCTCTTCTCGATGGCCGGATAGACGTGTCCGTTGGCGACGAAAATATCCTTCCAGCCGTCATGGTCGAAATCCAAGAACGCCGCTCCCCAGCCGACTAGCTTCGTGTTGACGGCCAGGCCCGCCGGAGCAGTCTCGTCGGTAAAGATCATGTCGCCTTCATTGCGATAGAACGTGTGGGTATCGTCGGAGAAATTGGTTTTGAAAATGTCCAGATAGCCGTCGCCGTCCGAATCGGCCGTCGTCGCGCCCATCCCTGCTTGCTCTTGACCGTCCCCGTTGTACGCGGTTCCGGACACCAGTCCGATTTCTTTGAACGTTCCGTCGCTCTGATTGTGAAAAAGCAGACTGGGAGTCGAATCGCTGGTAACGTAAATGTCGACCCAGCCATCATTGTCGAAGTCGGCCGTCAACGGCGTGAAGCCGTAGTACCGTTGCTCGGTCTCGATGCCGGACTGCTTGCTGACATCGCGAAATACTCCCTTCCCGTCGTTCTGATAAAGGGACATCGACTCGCCGGGCAGACCTAGCGGGCCGCAGAGAACCGCCACATTCTTCCAGCGGCACTCCGCCTTCTCGCCGGGCTTGGGCGTCGTCTTAGCGTCAAAGCGCAAATAGTTCGCCACGAAGAGGTCGAGATCGCCGTCCCGATCGTAGTCAAGGAACGCACACCCGGTGCTCCAACGTGCTTTCTGTCCGCTTACGCCGCGCCGTTGAGTCTCATCGATGAAGGTCCCCGCGCCCGTGTTGCGCAGGAGGACGTTCGGACCCCATTGGGTGATCATGACGTCCACGTTGCCGTCATCGTCAAAGTCTCCGGCGCAGACGCCTTGTGCCCAGCCGGCGTGCGCAATGCCCGCCTTCTCGGTAACGTCCTCGAATCGAAGGTTGCCGAGATTGCGGTACAGGTAGTGCCTTGGGCGAGGCGGTTTGGGAGCCAGCAGGTCGGCATTGACAAGTAAGATGTCCTGCAAACCGTCGCCATCGAAGTCAAAAACCGCCACGCCGGTACCTGTGGACTCGACGATATAAGACTTGTCTTGGGGATCACCGGAAATGTTCACTCCGCTAAGCCCGGCAGACTGGGCAATATCTCGATAGTCCACCCGCGGAGGCTCCATTCCAGCAGGCAAGGGACGCTTCGGCAGCGCTTGCCGGCCGCCCGAGGCGACGCCTTGCGCTAACCCCGGGACGCTGGCTGCCGGAACCATCAGGGCCGCGAAGACTGCGATGGCAACTAGGCGTGATGGGGTTTTGACGTACATGGTCGCGATGGCTTCCGGCGATGGCGGCAGGCGGCTACGGAGCCTTCCCTTCCGGTTCGGTTACCGTCAATATCTGATCAGCCGCGATACCCTCAACCCGCTGCACCGCGCCGCTGGGCCAGGTTATCTCAAGTAGCCGTAAATTGGAGTCCTTGCCAAGTCCGAAGTGCACGCGTTTGTCGTTCGAGGAAAGATAGCTTCCCGCTGTGCTGACGTAGCCGTGCTGTTCTGCGCCTAATTCCAAAACCAAACGGAGCTTCGCGCCCATCCCATCGCGATTGCTGCTCTTGCCGATAAGTTCGATCAGAAGCCAATGATTGCTGCCGCCGGTATTCTGAAATATCACGGCGGGCTGATCGTTGCAATTCACTGCGACGTCCAAGAATCCGTCGTTGTTCAAATCACCTACGGCGACGCCCCTTGCTGAGAGCGGCTTCTGAAAAGCGGCCCCGGCCTGGTCTGACACGTCGGAAAATGTTCCCCGGTTGTTCTTCATCAACAAAGGAGGCTGCAAGTGCTTTAGGTCGGGTTGCGTCAACTGGATATTGTCCATGACGTGTCCTTGACCAACAATCAGATCCTTCCACCCGTCGTTATCGTAGTCGAAGAACCTAGCGCCCCAGCCCGTGCCCAACAAGGTCGCCTTGCTGATCCCGCTCCGGACCGACACGTCGGCGAAAAAGCCATCTTGATTGCGGAAGAGCGCATAGCCCTGCCTTGACAACGCGTTCACGAAGATGTCGGCGAAACCATCGTTGTCATAGTCCATGAAGTCCACGCCCATGCCGGCGAATACGCGCCCGTCCTCGTTGTAGCTGACGCCAAATAGCAGACCTTCTTCCTCAAACTTCAATCCTCTCCTATTGCGAAAGAGCTGCTGAGGGGCGGAGTCGTTGGCGATGAATACGTCCGGCCAACCGTCCTGATCCGAATCGTTGACTGCAACGCCAAGCCCCTTGCCCGCGACAGCCAATCCGCTCTCAGCGGAGACGTCTGCAAAGGTTCCATCGCCGTCGTTGTGATAAACGAGCGGAGCGGCCGCCGGAAACTGGTCCGGGTGACAGTACATGCGGGGGCCCGGTTCTCGTTCGCCGCACCAGACATTCT
This sequence comes from uncultured Bryobacterales bacterium, assembly GCA_946887065.1. The sequence continues at coordinate 427 of CAMPKL010000572.1, read as the reverse complement.
TCGAGTAGTCCCACGTCATGTAACGGCTGACGATCAAGTCCAGGCGGCCGTCGCGGTCATAGTCGACGAACGCGGCGCCTGCTGACCAACCGCCGCCGCCGGTACCGGAGCTCTTGGTTACGTCGGCGAACGTACCATCGCCTTTGTTGCGGTACAAGATGTTCGAGCCGAAGTTAGTGACGTATAGGTCGGGCCAGCCGTCGTTATCGTAGTCTCCGGCCACGGCGCCCATTCCATAAGAGTGCCCTTGCAGCCCGGCCTTTTCGGTGACGTCGATGAAGCGCCCGTCTCCGCGATTTCGATAAAGTCGATTCCAATATCTTGCTTCACTCTTATCCGCCTTGCCGCCCTGCGGCATCGGATCCGAGAGCGCCGCGCCGTTTACAAAGAACAGGTCCAAGTTGCCGTCCCGGTCGTAGTCAAGCAT
>CAMPKL010000571.1 GCA_946887065.1 uncultured Bryobacterales bacterium | reverse complement strand
TCCTGAAGCCGCGCTGGGAAGCCTCGGTCGCGAGCCCAAGTCTGACCGACACAAAACGAGCGTTCTTGGCTCTGACCGCCTGCTTAGCATTATTCCCCTGCTCGCCGCCCCGGAACCCAGCGCCGAGGCGAAGCCGGAGCGAGGTCCGCACACGCAGCCGGGAACCGCGAGGGAGTTGCGCGCGCCCGACCAACACGAGCTATACGACGGCCCGGTTCATCATTACCGGCTCCAAAGATCGAACAGGTCGGGACGCTGAACGATCAGAGCTCGTGGGATCACATGGGCAACGACGGTGAGAATCGTGGACCCGTCGGCGGAACAGCGGAGATCGACGTCAATGAGATCGAGAACACCGGCACGTTTCCCGCCGAGCTGGAGTTGCCGAAAGGCAAACACGTAATCGAGTTGGAGCGACTCAAGGAGTTCTCGCCCTGCCAGGACGGCGTCATCGCCGCCTATCCGAGGGACTGACCCCGAGGAATCGGGCGGCGGTCTTGACCGTGATCGGCTCTTCAAAGCAGCGCGCCAGGATCGCGTCGGACATTGTTGCAGCCTCCTCTAGACGCGGCGTGTTGAGCGGAAACCTACGTCCACAAGCAGCATAGATTCGAGCTGCAAAAGGGTCCAATGCTGAATGGGATCACGCCTATTCCGCAGGGCGATCAATTGCCTCCACAGCTTCGTCTGACACCTCCACTGTCGCCGGGGCCTCTTTCTCTCTCTGCCTGTGGCCCCATGCCCGGTCCAAGTCCCCAAGGATTCCCAGAGGAGTCCCCCTCCCGAGGAGGCTTTCGTCTTCCAGGAAGCTCACAGGACGGCGCTACGCCCAGGCCGAAGCTCTAGTCGTTCGATACGGCGGATACTTCACCGATCGGCGTCGAGCGCGGCAAGCACAGCGAAGACTTCATCGCCGATCTGCGGGATCGCGGACATTGCCGCCGCCATGTCTCCGCCCACAATCGGCAAGTGTTCCATTTGCGCTTCGCTCGGCCCGGCACCGGAGAGCTGGCCTTTTGCTACGTCGATTCGAGGTTGAAACGGGCGGTCCCTTCGCTCCGCACTTGCGCCGCTGCTTGCCGCGATTCGCCGAGCTTCCGTCCTTCGAACTCGTCCATGTTGCGACCGCCTCGACCCGTTTGGGCCAAGCAGAAACCGTCTCCGAGTGGCGGGTGTGGAGAGGCCGCAAGTGGCTCACGAAGGTCGTCGATCCCGATCGTTTCCTCGCTCATTTCCGGGACCGCCGACTGTTTGAGAAACGTGAAACCAGCGGCTTCGATCGGCTCCGGCTCGATGCGCTGCGCGACGATATGCACTGCTCTGCGGGGCGACATTTCGCCCAAATGCGCGCACTCCGGGGAGGCCTCTGGCGACGAGGCCATTCGCACGGAGATCGCCGCCCAGCAGATTGTCCAATGGACGCTTTTCCTCCTGCATCTTGCCACAGGATTACGAGGTATTTGGACGCGTAGAGGCGACGTCATGAACGCCTGGATGAGCCTCGATTTGGTGAACGCAGCGAAAAAGGCCCGTTCACCTCCGTTTCGACGGGGGCGTTCACCAAGCACAGCCTCTGGAGCCCCTCCACACGGGCAATCCGCCCCGCGACGTGGCGGGTGGACCCCTATTTCGGGGTCAGGGGAGGGGCGGGAGCGACCCCGGTTTCGGTCGGCTGCGCCGCCATGGGCCCTGTCCGTCCTCGCTCCGCTCCGCCGTGGGTCACTCCCGCCCCTTCCCTTCGGGATGACCGTGTTTTGCTGCGGTGCGAATTGCACCCAATCGACCGCTCACTAGCTGGCGTAGTGGCCCGGTCTCTCTTAGACCTTAAACAGGCAGGCACTAGGGAAGCTGCGGCGTTCCGCGGGATGATCCGACGTGTTCCGCAGAACCACTGCCAGATGAGGATACGGATCGGGGATCCATCCACTCCGCTCCGGTGTACGATGATCCTAAGGGCGAAAACCCGAGGAAGTCTTAGACCCATGATGCTTGGCCTAGGCTTTGACGTGCAGCACCAAACCCTCGGCGATCTACGCCGACGCTTGCGCATGGCTGGCGGGACGTCTGCCACGGTGTACTAGAACTCGCGCGGAGCCACAATGTCGGAGCGGTCGGAACCCAGGAACTTGATCGAGCCTTGCATGGGTTTCTGAGTCCGTGTGCCGCACCCGACCTAGAGGGCGACCTTGCCCGTCTAAGGATTTGCATCCGTGGGTACTTCGTAGTTCCGGTCTGCTATTTGCCCTGCAGCCGCCCGGATTCTGAAAGTTAGGTGAGCGTGGTTCTTACGCGAGTCCTCAAGTTCGGTCCCGCCCTTCTTGTCGCGGGTGCGAGAAGCGCGCTAGATGACGCTGGTGGCGGCTGCGGGCTTCAGGCGGGCATCGTGCGAGACGCCGAGGACTGACTTGGCGTCGCGCCGCTCTGGCCGAGCGTCTTGGTTATATGATCCCTCCGTTGGCTTGCGGAACTTGCCGACTCACACTAGACTTATGCTGGTGTCAGTGCCGGGCAATAAAGCCTCCACGGCCGGATGGTCAAGGTGCCGCAGTTTGGCGGCAGTGACTCGCGGTCCAGTTGTTGCGGCACTGATCGTCCTCTTCTCGGCTGTTGCCTCCGAAGGCGTTGCAGCCACGCCCTTCGCTGGCGCGCAAGACTTCATTCAGCAGCACTGCGCGGCTTGCCACGGCTCTGCCTTAGCCTCGGCCGGGCTCAACCTTACAACTCTCGCCTATGAGCCGGGCGATCCAGACAACTTCGCGAAATGGGTGAAGATCCATGACCGCGTCTCGGCAGGCGAAATGCCTCCTGTCGGCCTGCCTCGGCCCGCAGCCGGATCCTTAGATTCGTTCGTCGGCGGTTTGGCCGCCGCCCTAACCGAATCCGAGCAAGCCCGCGTCCGCGAGCGTGGCCGCGCCGGTTTGCGCCGCCTCAATGCCTACGAGTACGAGAACGCCCTCCGCGATCTGCTCCAAGCCTCTTGGGTGCAGATCAAGGACAACATCCCGCAGGACGGCGAGGCTTACCGTTTCAACAAGATCGGCCGAGCCCTAGACGTTTCCCACATCCAACTGGCTCGCTACATGAGTTCCGCCGACTACGCCATGCGCGAGGCGATGGCAGCCAAGCTGGTCCAGCCGGAACCTACTGTCAAACGCTTCTACGCCCGCGAAGAACCCACACTCATCCGCAACTTCCGCTCGCGCGAGGGCTCCAGCCGGTCCGATCGTCACAATTTCCCTGTAATTGATTCGCGCGCGCAACTCGACGTGCGTCTGGGCCTCGCGCCCGTTTCCAGCCC
>CAMPKL010000570.1 GCA_946887065.1 uncultured Bryobacterales bacterium | reverse complement strand
CCGATGCCTAGAAGAAGATCAGGACGCCGGATGACCACGATTCAGGACGTGGCCGGTGATCTCGGCCTGTCCGCGATGACCGTGTCGCGCGCGTTGAACGGCCACCCCGACGTCAAGGAAGAGACTCGCCGCCGCGTTATCGCGCGCGCCACCGAACTCAACTACCGCCCGAATCGTTGGGCGCGAAGCCTGGTCACGCAACGCTCGCGTATTGTCGGCGCCGTGATCCCGAAGATTACCTACTCGTTCTTCGGCGAGATTATCGGCGGCCTGCAAACCGTGCTCGAAGAGCAAGGATACTCGCTGATCCTCTCCAATTCGTCCGAGGATCCGGAGCGCGAAAGGCGCGAAATCGACATGTTGGTCGGCAGCCGCGCCGAAGGTCTGGTGGTCGCCTCCGTAATCCGCCACGATGATCCGTCGTTTTTTCGCGGCTTGCAGGACGAAGGCGTCCCGATCGTTTTTATCGATCGCACTTTCGCGGGATTCGAGTCTTCATCGGCAACCACGGACGATTACCGCGTCGGCTGTCTTGCCGCCGAGCACCTCATTGGCTTGGGGCACAAACGCATGGCCCATATTACGGGCGCCCCGGTTTCAACCGGAGAGCAACGGCGTCAAGGTTTTCTCGATACGCTCAAGGCCGCCGGCATCGAAGTGCCGCCGAAGTACATTGTTGAGGGCGGCGGATTCGACGTCGAGGCCGGAGTCACGGGCATGCGCAAGTTGCTCAAGCTCAATCCGCGGCCGACGGCTGTCTTCGGGCCTGCCGACCCCGCTTCGATGGGCGCGGTGCAGACGGCTCGGCAGGCCGGCCTGCGCGTCCCGGAAGACATCTCCATCATCGGCGCGGGCGCCATCGAACACGATTACCTACCCGATCCCTTTATGACGACATTGCGCTGGGATCGCCGCGTGATGGGCGAGAAGGCCGGACACATGCTCGTACGCTTGATGGCCGGAGAAGATTTGCGTCACGAGACGGTCGTTATGCCGCCGACCTTAATCGTGCGCCGCTCCACCGCGCCGTTGAAAAGCTAGCACTCGCCGCAGCGGGCCCATTCGCGTCCGTCGCGCGCCAGCAGTTCATCCGCTTCTTTCGGACCCCAACTGCCGGCGGCGTAATTGGGGAAATTGCGAGGCGTGAGCGCCTCCCACAAATCCAGAATCGGCGTGACGATCTTCCAACTTGCTTCGGTCATGTCCGCGCGTTGGAACAAGGTCTGATCGCCGCACATGCAGTCGTAGAGCAACCGCTCGTAGCCCGTGCTCGGCGTCGCTCCAAAATAGTCCTCGTACTGGAAGTTCATGTCGACTTGTCCGAGCTTGAGAACGGGTCCCGGCACTTTGGCGCCGAAGCTCAGCGAGATTCCCTCATCGGGTTGTAAGCGGATGACCAGCCGGCTGGCCGGCAATTGCGACACTTCGGTCTTACGAAACAGCATGAAGGGCGCGCGGTTGAACTGAATCGAAATTTCCGTGGCGCGCAGCGGCATGTACTTACCGGTCCGCAAGTAAATCGGCACGCCCGCCCAGCGCCAATTGTCCAGCGTCAGCTTCATCGCGACAAAGGTCTCCGTGGTGGAATCCTTGGGGACGCCGGGCTCTTGCCGATAACCTTGCTTCTTCTCCCCATCGACCGTTCCGGGGCCGTACTGTCCGCGTACCGCGACGTGTAATGCTTCCTCGGGCGAGAGCGGCGCCAGCGATCGCAACACCTTGGCCTGCTCATCACGCACGGCGTCGGCCTCGAACGAAACCGGCGGCTCCATGCAGGTCAAGGAAATCAATTGAAAGATGTGGTTCGGCACCATATCGCGCAAGGCGCCCGACTTGTCGTAGTAGCCCCCGCGGTCGCCGACGCCGATGTTCTCGGCCACGGTGATCTGGACGTGGTCGATATAGCGGTGGTTCCACAACGGCTCGAAGATGCCGTTAGCGAACCGGAACACCAAGATGTTCTGGACTGTCTCTTTGCCTAAATAGTGATCGATGCGATAGATCTGATCCTCGTTCAAGGTTCGAGCGAGTTGTTGGTTGAGTTCGCGGGCGGATTTGAGATCGTGCCCAAAAGGCTTCTCGAAAACGACTCGCCGCCATCCCTCCTCTTCCCTCGTCAGGCCGGCTTCGCGCAAGTGTTGGCTCACAGGTCCGAAAAAGCGCGGCGCCGTGGCCATGTAAAAGAAATAGTTCTTGATGCCCGCCGACTCCCCGAAACCATCCAGCCGCTCACGCAGACGCACGTACGTTTCGGCGTCCTTCGCATCGCCCGGCAGGTAGTGGATTCTTTCCGCCAGCCAGTTCCAGATGTCCGGGTCGATCTCAACGGTTGCAAACTTGGCCATGTCGTCGCGGAGCTTCTCGCGAAATTCCTCGTCGCTGATCTCGCTGCGGGAGATGCCGATAACGGCGAAGTCGTCCGGCAACAACCCGTCCTTGCGAAGGTTGTAGAGAGCGGGAATCAGCTTGCGCTTCGTCAAATCTCCAGAAGCGCCGAAGATCGCCATCACATTAGGCGGGGCGACCTGTCCGTCGTTGGCCATGAATGCTATTCTCCTGTGATCCGCTGACCTACGCGAGAGCTTGGCTGACCGATGCCGCCAGGCGGCTCAAGCCGTCTTCCACATCCGCCAGGTGTACTCGTAACGCACGGCGTTTGCGCTCTTCCAGTACCGTGAAATCACCGCGCGCCTGCGCCGCCTTTACGACGCTAAACCCGTATTCACGGCCCGGCACGGCAACATCGACCGGGTCGTCGCAGGTGATCTGCACCACCACGCCTTGGTTCGGTCCGCCCTTGTAAGCCTGTCCAGTGGAGTGCAAGAAACGCGGTCCAAAGCCGAGGCAGGTCGCCGCCTTCTTTGCATCGCGAATCTTCATGCGCATCGCTTGCAGCGCTTGCTCATGGGCCTGATTCATCTCGATGTAGGCCAGCAGCGCGACGTAATCGTTGGCGCCGATCTGATTCAGATGAGCCCTGACATAGCCCACCAGCGTCGGCGTATCCGCTGCTTGCGCGAGCTTCGCGGAGTAGCCGACGTCGGCAAACAACTTCACGCCGTCGTTCTCAAAGAACGGCTCCTCGGCGGGCAGGGACTTCGTCCTCTCAAACTCCTCGGTCAGCTTGCGGCTGGCGATCTTGCTCGCCTCCACATCCGGTTGATTGAAGGGATTGATGCCCATTACCGCGCCGGCGACGGCGGTGGCAAACTCCCAACGGAAGAACTCTTGACCTAAGTCGGCGGCCTTCAAGCATTGAATCCGCACCACCGGATGCCCAGCGTTTTCCAGCGCGCTTAGGCG
>CAMPKL010000569.1 GCA_946887065.1 uncultured Bryobacterales bacterium | reverse complement strand
TCGCCCGTCTCACGGTCGAGCACGAAGAAATAGCCGTTGCGGCTCGCTTGCGCCAGCAGCTTGCGCGGCCGGCCGTCGATCTCTCCGTTAAAAAGCACGGCCGCTTCGGTAGCGTCCCAGTCGTGCGTGTCGTGGGGCGAGGCCTGGAAGTACCACCTCATCTTGCCGGTATTCGCTTCGAGAGCGACGATGGACTCGGTGAACAGATTGGCTCCTTCACGGTTGGCGTGAGCCACAACCGGCTGCGGATTGCCGGTCCCGAAGTAGATGAGGTTGAGGTCCGGATCGAAGGTGATCGGCTGCCAAGTCATGCCGCCGCCGTTCTTGGCCATCTCCATGTTGGGCCAGGTGTCGGCGCCGGGATCTCCAGGGTTTTGCGGAGTGACGTACCAACGCCAATTCACAGCGCCGGTCTCCGGATCATGGGACTGCACGTAGCCAGGACGGTCGAGATCGTCGCCGCTGACGCCGATGATCACCTGGTTGTTCACGATTGTCGGAGCCACCGAACCGAAGTAGAACTGGTCGAGGTCGCAAATCGGAGTATGCCAGCGCTCCTTGCCATCACTCGCGTTGAGCGCAACGAGGTTGCAGTCGGGCGTTTCGTAGTACACGGTGTTGCCGTACACCGCCACTCCGCGGTTGCCGATGTGCATGCCGCCGGCCGTCTCCCAGTCGTGCCGCCACACCTCGCGGCCCGTGCGCGCGTCCACGGCCCATACTTGGTCCGGCGCCGAGAAGTACAAGATGCCGTTGACCAGCAGCGGCGTGGCGGAGATGCGTCCGCGGCCCGCCGCCGAAGTTCTGTAGATCCAGGCTAGACCGACGTTTTTTACGTTGCCGGCATTGATCTTCTTGAGCTTGCTGTAGCGGCGTCCCGAATAGTCGCCGTGATAGCTAGGCCACGAGTCCGATGGATGATCGAACAGCGCAGTGGGGTTGGGAGTCTGCGCGCCCACCACGCTGGAGAAAGTCAGTAGGGCGGCAGCGGCGAAGAGTCCCTTCATTTCAGTGTCTCCATGTAAGCAACGACGTCGTGGATTTGGGTATCGGTGATCGTGTCAAGCAGATCGATGTGCGCCTGATAGGGATTCTCTTGAACGACGGTGACGCCCTTGGAGCGCTTGAACGTGCGGTACTCTCCATTGCCGTCGCGCAGCGAAACGAAGAAGTTGTCGATTCGTTCCATTTCGCCGGAGACGGACTCGCCCGACGGCAAGGTCACGATGACCATCGTCTTGGCGCCGGTCGGCGCGGTAAATCCTCTCCGCCCGCTCGACGCCGGAAACAGAAACTTCTGCTGCAAATTAACCGGCTCGAGTCTGGTTCCGATGCCGGCCAGATCTTCCTGGACGTTGTGGCATTGCGTGCAGTTCCCGGCGCCGTTGAAGAACGCGCGGCCCGCCTCGACATTGCCGGTTAACACGTTCTGGACATCGAAGGTGGGCGAGCTGCGCAAGGTCTCAAAGATTCGCTGGTGAATGAAGTGCGCCACGTCGGCGACTTGTTCCTGGGTCAATGAAGCGCTCGGTTTGCCGCTTTGAGTGGGATGCCCCGCCTTGAGGAACGCCCCGAGAAGATTGCCGTAGCGGTCGCGGGCCATCATTTCCGAACGAACGACGGCGGGCACTTCGCCGTCTTCATCGCCGCGCCCTTGCGTGCCGTGGCAGTTGATGCACTCGACCGCCCACACCGAGCGGCCGCGGTCCGCCGCGGCGGCATCGACCTGATGCTGCTCCAGAGGACCGACCCGCAGTTGGGCGCCCAGGCTGAGCGCTCCGGCCATGACGCCGGCTCCCAGTCTCAAACACGTTCGTGTCTTGATCGACATCGCGTCTCTCCTCTAGTAAATGATTGCGTCCCGAAGCTTCTCCAGCTTCGCGGCATCCAGTCCCGGCGTCTTGGCGAACGCTTCAAAGTTCTCGTACTTGCCGTGCTCGCGGCGGTGGCTGACGATAGCACTGGCCTGCTGGGCGGTCAAACCCAAGACGGCCGAAAGCTCGCTCGCGGAACCCCGATTCACGTTGACGCGCCCGTGCTCGCTCGCCAGGTAATCCAGGACCGTCCGCAACTCCTGATCGGTACCCTTAGCGCCCAGGTCGATCATTTTGTACATCAAGTCTTCCCACTGCGAGCGGGTACGCCGTGAGCCGACATTGTCCATCGCGTGGCAAGTGGTGCAGATCTTCTGGAACAACGCGTGCCGCTTGTCCACAGCCGCGGCGCCCTCCTGTGCAGCGGCGGCGCCTGTGAACCATACCAGGACCGCCGCCAAGCCAACCAAAGTTCTCGTCGTCATGCTCAACCCGCTCCCGTTGCGATCCTACCCGCTAGACCAAGAGGATTACAACTTGCGATACAGGATGTTCTTGTACTCGATCTTGAAGGGCGGCCCCACGTGCATCTGAAACGCGAGCACTCCTTCCGGCACGAAATTCGCCGAATCTTCGTCGATCGTGCCGCTGACCAAGTGGCCGTTTAAGATCTGCAGCATGATCGGTCCGCGGGCGATGATGTGGTACTTGTTCCAGCCGCCCACGTTCACGATGCCCCGCAACAGCGTTGAATCGCCCAACGTCGCCAGCTCTTTGTAGTGTGGGCCGTCTGTGATGCGTGTCAGCTGGCCTCGACGGGCGAGCACCACATGACCGGGCTTGCGGCCTCGCTCTTCATGCAGGTTTCCCGAAAAACCGTTGCCGATATCCATATCCGCCTGATAACCCTTGACGACCCATTTGCCCACGTCGGGCAATTCGACGCTGCGGTACTGGATGCCGCTGTTCGTGCCGCTTAGCCGGAATTCCACCTTCAACTCGAAGTCCTTGACCTTCTCGCCGCGCCAGATCAGGAAGTTGTTCACCTTGACGACCTTTTCCGGCGTGGTCTCGCCGACGATCACGCCCTCTTCCGCTCGCCAGAACGTCGTATCGCCGTCCCAGCCGTCAAGCGTCTTGCCGTCGAAGATCGGCACGAACCCGGCGGTGTCGTCGTCAGCTTCGTAGGTGGGATAGAGGCCGCCGGCTCGTCCCGCTCCAGGAGGAGCCTGGGCTGCCGTCTTCACTAAAAATGCTGTCCCGAGCACGCCCACAGCAGCGATCGCGACGAAAGCAAAACGTAAAGATCCATTTCTGTTGAACATTTAAGACTCCTACGCAGCCGTTCCCATGTTCTTCTTCAAGAATCGAACGCCTTCAAAGGCGATCGACTCCGGAGTTTTTTCGATGTCCCGCCAGATGGCGGCGGCGGAACTGAGGTCGCCGAGAGCAAAGCCGAAACTCTCGATGGTCAGCCCGGCGTCGGCGAC
>CAMPKL010000568.1 GCA_946887065.1 uncultured Bryobacterales bacterium | reverse complement strand
TCAAAAATAGGCGCAAGCTTCGCCAGGACTTCATCCATGATGGCGTCAGGCACGCTCTCAAGCTTCTTACCTTTGCGCACGGTGAGGTCGAGGGCACGCGGCTGATCGCAACGCACAACACCGGCCGTTTGCGTCCCCGCGCCGGCCAAGCTCACCGCGAACCCAGCCGTACGCGCAAAACGCCCGCCGCTTGTGATGGCGACCGTGACGGGGAGCTTCGTGACACGGTTGAAAGCCTCGATCGAACTCACTGAGCGCGAATCCCTTGGCCAGGAGCGACGTCTTCCCGCAGCTTACCGTCGCGCACAACGAAAGTACCTCCAACCATTACGTATTGGAAGCCCTCGGAGTATTGCGCCGGGTTTTCGTACGTCGCCTTATCGACGACCCGAGTAGGATCGAAGACTGCGATGTCGGCGTCAGCGCCGATTTTGAGACGGCCCTTCTGTCGCATTTGCGGCGACATCGATTCCAGCCGTTGCGCGGGCATCAGCGACGACTTTCGGATCGCGTCCATCAACGAGAGAAGTTTTTCCTCCCGAACGTACTTGCCCAAGACGCGCGCATAGGTCCCCGCTCCACGCGGATGACCCTTGCCGTCCGCTATTTGGCCGTCGCTCGCAATCATCACTAACGGGTTCGCGAGGGCTGCCCGCACCATCTCTTCGGTGTTCATAAGGATCACCACACCACCCCCGATTTTTCGGTAACGCGCAAAGGACTCCGCGGTGAGCCGCTCACCCGTGGCGGTCCAGAGCAAGTCGGAATAGCGCACGTCCAGCTTCTCCTGCCAGCCTGGATCAAACATCGCGGAATCGAGCCTGGTGGAACCGGCGATGTACGGGTAAGCCTCAGTAGTTACGTCCAGGCCGCGGGCGCGGGCGCCCTCAATCATGCGCAACGCCTCAGGCGTCTTCCTGGTTGCCATACTGTTGATGTGCACGACGTGTAGTGGCGCGCCGGAAGCTGCGGCGTCCCCAATCAACTCCTGCAACGACTCGAAAATGCCGGGCGCCGTGTTTCCAGCGTCGCGCAGGTGAACGAAAACGGGGCGCTTCCACTTTGCGGCCAGATAAAAGAGGTCGAGGATTTCCTCGTGCGTAGCAGTCGGGGTATAGGCCAGACCCATGCCCATGCCCAGCGCGCCTTGATCCAGCCCCGTTTGAACTGCGGCGGCGATTGCGTTTTGTTCTTCCAGCGTCGCCTTCCGATTCATAGCCGCATCGCGCGGAAGAAAGTCGCCCGTATCTTTCATCACGGCCATGCGTGCTGGAATGTGGCCCACGCTTGCACCGAAGTTGACAAGCGCTTTCCCCTCGCGCACCGCGTACCAACTGCCGACGGGTGAGACGCCGACTTCAAGTTCGAGTGCAGTGGTAACGCCATCCATAGCCTTATAGCGGTAGTTCTCAGGCGTGTGACCATGCGAGTGCAGATCGATGAATCCTGGTGCAACCACAAGCCCGGTCGCATCGACTTCAACCTTGCCTCGCAGTGGGCGAGTGGAAAGCGCGACAATCTTCCCGCCGTTGATGCCGACACTACGCACAGCATCGAGACCTGATTCCGGGTCCATGACCCGGCCGCGCTGTAGGACGATGTCATAGGTCTGCGCCGCAAGGAGCGAAGGCAACAAGAGGAGGAGGAATCGCATAGGACAGCCTACCTGTAACGCAAATCCCGACGTATGGTCGGCGATCCGGAAGTTGACCCGCCCGGCCCCGGCAAGAAACAAAACCAGCGCGTGGTCATCATACCCAAACGCAGGCTTCGTTAGGTAGCGTGCGTCATTGAAGCTGTCGGCTGGGACGCAGCGAAGCCTTCCGATTGTTGAAATCGGAAGGCTTCGGTTTAACGAACGAACCTAGACTAGAACTCCAGCGTCTCAACCAAATCGTTGAGTTGTTGCTGGAGCGCGTCGGCCTGTTGGCGCAGTTGCGCTTGTTGATCTCGTAGAGCGACAAAGCGGACTTCGAGAGCGGCTAGCTGCTCGGAGTATTCGCCGACTTTTTCCTGTTGGCCGGCGACGTTGCGCAGCGTGTTGATGTTGTTGCGCAGCCGGTTTTGGTCTTGCTCGAACTCGTTGACCCGCTGATCGGTGCGCTGCTGTTCGCGCTGGTTGTCGGCGATCTGGCGCTTGAGGTCGGCGATGCGCTGCAACTGTGCGCGGCCCGCTTCGCTGAGCTCTTGATTGCGAACCCAAACCATGATGTCGTCGTAGGTCAGGTTGCTGATGCCGATCGTCTGGTCGTAGACCATCTCTTCAACGATGGCGAACTTCGAGGTCGAATCGGCGGCGGCAGCGACTTCAAAACGATACTTATCCGCCGTCGTCTCCTTGGCGGTCATGCCCACCAGCTTGTAGCCCGGGCGCACCGGGTGCTCGATGATGATCGTCTTGGCCTCGGGGTCGACGTTGCGGATGGTGAAAGTTTTCGTTTCGCGCTGAGCCGTCTTTGCCGTTAGAACGCCGCGGCTGACGTGGAACTCGCGTTGGAACTTGGACTCGCTATCGAAAGCGGTCGTAATGCGCGTACCCAGATCGACGGCATAGCTGATGAGCCGCTTGTCGCCTTCCTTGATCGTCTCGACCAACGCTTCGCCCGCGTAGGCGCCCTCGTCATAGACGGTGATCGCGCCGCCGTCGAGCGTCGCTCCGGAATTGTTGGTGATCTCCGCCGCCGTCAGCGGGTGCTGCGAGCCGTTTGCCTCGTCATAAATAAACAGACGCCGCGCATCCACAGTCTCGCGGAAGAACGGCAGCATGGCCGACTCGCTTTTGCGAATCGTCACCGGATTGTCGATGGCGTACTCGAATAGGTCGCCGAGGTCGGCGTTAACGGCCTGGACGGCGATAGTGGAGGACATCTCGCGCCGGCGCATTTCATCCGAGGCATTCGCGGCCAAATCCCTCTCTTGCATCACGCTCTGACGGTAAGCGAGTGACGCCGGAGCCGAAGGAGCGCCCACCTTCGCCATATCGGCGCGGCCGCCGGCGAAACCGCCGGCTTGGTTGGCTACCTGGGCCTCCTCCACTTCAACACCTTCAATGGCGCCGCCGTGGACGATCGGGGTCCAAGCGCGGTCTTGCGCCAGTTGAATGACCGGGCGCTGCAGATACCGCGGTGCGTAGAGGCTGGTGATAAACGAAACCGGCAGACCCGAAACCAACGAAAGCCGCACGTTATCCCAGTCTTCGCCCGATGTGTTGTCGACAATCGCCCAACCTTCGAGCAACGGCTGGCCCGTCTCCCCGAAAACCAACCGGTAGCTGCTTTTCCAGATCGGGGTCGGCGTGATGTAGCTGGCG
>CAMPKL010000567.1 GCA_946887065.1 uncultured Bryobacterales bacterium | reverse complement strand
CTCAACGGCTGCCGGGTCAAACATCGCCACGACATAACCCTCGGCGCCTTGGTCGACCAATTGCCGCAGGATGAACGTGCTGTCGCCAGCCGATCCGCCGCCGATGTTGTCGCCCAGTTCCACCAGCACCACCGGCGTCTTCTCTTCGACCATGGCCATGCGCACCGCTGCGGCCGGTTCGGGCTGGTCGAGCTTCATTACCAGCCGATGACCCCACATGATGTCGGCCAGGCGTTTGGCCTCTCGGCGCGCCAACTCCATGTCGTTATTCGTAACCACCACGACGCCTGGGCCCATCTGCGGCACGTCCGCGTACTGGTAGCCCGGCTGCACGCTGACAGCTAGAATTTTCGGATTCTCGCGCTCCAGCCGCCGCGCCTCTTCCACCAGCGGCAGCATCGGCTCGCGCTTGGTGTTGTGGAACATCATGTTGTAGACCATCGGCGGCTTTTCCAGCGCCTGAGTCACTTTCACGTGATCTTTGACGATCTTGGCCATGATCTGCGCCGCTTGAATGCCGCGATCTTTCTGGTCGATGTGCGGAACTTCTTTGTAGATAACCAGCGCCGTCGACAGCTCGACCTCCGCCGGCGCCACGTTGGCGTGTGCGTCGTGGGTGACGACAATCGGCAGCTCATCGCCCAGCGCTGCACGAAGCCGCCGCAACACCTCGGCATCGCCGTCGGGATGGCTATCGACCACCATCGCCCCGTGCAGCGCCAACAGCAAGCCGTCGAGAGGACCGGCGGCCTTGAGGCTTTCGATCAGTTGGGCGACGATTTCATCGAGGGCCCGGTCGGTCACCGCGCCGCCCGGCGTGGCGTTGGCGACCACGGTTGGCACCAGTTCGAGCCCGTATTCTTGCGCGCCGGCATAGTAGCCGCCCACTTCGTGCGAGGATGCGACGAATTCCGCGCGCACCTCTTCGCCCCGCCAGAGGGTGAACTCTTCCAGATCCGTCGGGTCGGACGAGAACGTATTCGACTCGTGCATCATACCGCCGACGGCAATGCGCGGCGCCCGAGTTTGTGCGCTGAGCGAAATGGCTATAAGTAACAGCAGAACAAGTTTCATGGCGTCCTCTCCGCGTGCGCGCTGAGTATACCTGGAACGGCGCCCGAGAGGCGTTCCCAGTTAGGCTCCATAATAGTTGCTTCGATGTTCCCCTACCGCGACGAAAACGAAACCCAGCGGACGCCCTACGTCACCTACGCCCTGGTAGCGATCAACGTCCTGGCCTGGCTGTTTGTGCAGGGGGCAGGCTCAACCATGGCCTTGGCCGCGTCCGTCTGCAATTTGGGCTTGATTCCCGGCGAACTCACGCTGTCCGTGCCGCCGGAGACCGCGATGCCCATGGGGCCCGACTTAGTCTGCTACACCGACCAGGGACGGCAGATTTCGAACGTGCTGACTTCCATGTTTCTTCACGGGTCGTGGATGCACCTAATCGGCAACATGTGGTTCTTTTGGATCTTCGGAAACAATGTCGAAGACTCGATGGGGCGCCTGCGTTTTCTCGGTTTCTACCTTATCTGCGGCGTACTCGCGGCCTTCTCGCAGGTGGCTACTAACCCGGGGTCGAACATACCGATGGTGGGCGCGTCCGGCGCAGTCAGCGGCGTGATGGGCGCGTATCTGCTGCTGTTCCCGCGAGTGCGCGTGTTTACGTTCGTTTTTTTGGGCTTCTTTTTCACGACGGTGGCCCTGCCCGCCTGGGTGATGCTCATCTACTGGATGGTTTTGCAGTTTCTCGGCGGGCTGCAATCGATCGGCGCGACCGGCGGAGTCGCCTCCTGGGCCCACGTAGGCGGCTTCGTCGCGGGAGTCGTTCTGATCAAATTGTTTGTGCGCCCGGATTACCTGGCCGAACACCGCTCGCATCACTGGCGCCCACAGCGGCTGGGCTTGGAGCGGTCGCGCTGGAGTTGACCGCTCCCGTCTATACTGAACCGTGCTCGCGTGAGTTGAAGGAGTAGGAAATGCGTACAAATACCCTCTTTTTCGCCTGCGTTGTTTGCCTCCTCTCGGCGGCCGCTCTCCGTGCTGAGGATTGGCCGCAATGGCGCGGACCGCATCGAGACGGCGTGGTCGAGATCAGCGCCCCGGCGGCTTGGCCCGCGGAGCTGACCACCAAGTGGAAAGTTGAAGTCGGAGAGGGTTACGCTTCTCCGCTCTTGGTCGATGGCCGCATCCTGCAGTTTGCGCGTCAGGGCGACGAAGAGGTGGCCATGAGCCTCGACCCCGCCACGGGAAAGGTCCTTTGGCGGCAGAGCTACCCGGCGGCTTTCGAGCCGGTGCAGTCAGCGGCCCGCCATGGAAAGGGTCCCAAGTCGACGCCGCTCTATTACAACGGCAAGTTCTACACTTTCGGCATTTCGGGTGTTCTCTCGGCCTTCGACGCGGCCACGGGAAGGCTCGATTGGCGCAAGGAGTACTCCCAGGATTTCAAAGCGACGTGGCCGACGTTCGGCACGTCCATGTCGCCCGTCGCCGCCGACGGCCTTCTCGTCGTGTTGGCCGGCACCAATGACGACGGCGCCATCATTGCCTACCAAGCCGACTCCGGCGAGCAAGAGTGGATCTGGAAAGGGGACGGCCCGGCCTACGCCTCGCCGATGATCGTCGAACTCGACGGAGTCAAACAGGTCGTCACGCTGACGCAGAAATACGCCGTTGGCCTCGCCTTGTCATCCGGGGAGTTGCTGTGGCAAATGGATTTCCCGGGACGCAGCGGCATGAATATCCCCACGCCGCTTTCATTCGGCGAAGACTTGATTCTGGCGGGTGATCCGGGAACCATGCGGCTCGAGGTAAATAAAACGGGGGATTCGTGGACGGCAGAGAGCGCCTGGCGCATCTCAGAACTGACGATGCGATTCAGTTCTCCGGTGCGCAAGGGAAATTTGATTTTCGGTTTCTCCAACCGGGATCGGGGTGCTTTTTTCTGTGTGGACGCAGAGACCGGCGAAACCCTTTGGACCAGCGAACCTCGGCAAGGCGACAATGCCGTGATCTTCATTTCAGGCGATCTGCTGTTCTTGCTCAAGGACAACGCGGAATTGATCGTCGCCCGCGCCGGCCGCGAAGCTTTCGAGCCGCTGAAGACCTATCAAGTAGCGGATAGCGCGACATATGCGACGCCGCTCGTCTTGCCTCAGGGGATGGTGATCAAGGACGTCACGCACCTTTCTTATTTGACTTGGGAGTAAGGACGTTGCGGAAGAACGCTCCAATCGCCCTTGGTATTGAGGTTGGGGCGGTAGTCGGCCCTGGGATGGACCTTGGGCTGGGGGTTGTCGGTTGAGGGTGGTCTGGGAC
>CAMPKL010000566.1 GCA_946887065.1 uncultured Bryobacterales bacterium | reverse complement strand
GATTTTCAGCCTATACCCAAGCACGAGTATACCAAAGCAAATAGATGAAATAACCTAGGTTAAATCCTGGAATTGGTTCCCTGCACAATCGGCAATTTCAGCCAATAGTATTTTCGTTTCAGCTGAATTGGTGACCGAAGCGGTGCAGGGCCGTTGACCACAACCGTAAGCTCGCGGTGCAGATAGCAGGGCACACGGGGCGTTTTTCGGAGGAGTTCTACGACCGTGATTACGGCATCTTGCAAAAGAGCAGCGGCGAGCCCGAGCAAAATGACGGACTTGTTGATCGGTTGAGACGACTCCGGCGCGGACCGGACCGTTGCTGACGAAACGTGCGCCGAAGTTGTTCGACATACGGCTGCGGGTTGTTTCCAGGCGGTGATCGACAGCCGAAGCGCTCAGCAGACTGCACAAACGAACCTAGGCGACGAAATAGAAGGCATTCGGGCGTAGCTGTTTCAGCCTATCGCGGTAGATCGGCGGGGCTTCGCTTAGGAGCGTCAGCACAAAAGAGGCCGACATGAGATATTCGAAGAAGATCCGAGGATTCCGCACTCTTCAGCACCCTTTTCTTCGGTGGCGAGAGCGATCTTTAGATTGTCGAGTGACCTTCGATGATTGCTGCCGTTCGAAGCAGCCATCACCTCAGCGCCGGTTAGGAGGCCCCGAGGAGTCTGCTTCACATGACGGATCACGCACTGAAGAGAACCTTCGGCTGTCTCCACAGAAATCAGTTCACCTCGTGAAAGTTCTCGCTGTAGCAGAATGCCGAATCCGCCGGCAGACACGTTTTTGACGATGCCGAGGGCATCGCGCAGCGAACTTGACCCTGCTGCCTGCCAATAGACTCTGACGCCCAGGTTCGCAGCGACGCGACGATGCTTCCCGCCTTTGTTCCAGATTCGGAATGTCGCTCGACCCTGACGCCACTGTGGACCCGTCCAGCGGTTGATGGGATTTCATTGCGATTCCTCGTCAGGTTCAGCTCTACACGTTCCCGTCCCGCGTGGAGCCTTGGAAAGCTTCGCCGAGGGATGTACCCCGTCACTGACCAGCTTTCTGCTTATGGGCCCGCTCTCGCACCAGTCGCTGCAGCAGATAGTCCAGTCCATCGCTGCTTTGTCGCTTCTCATTCGCGCAGCAATTGCGGTCAGCGAACCGGCGGCCATGCGTCACCTTCGAAGCCGGTGCGTTGAAGACGATCCTGGTCCCGTCGGGGTCCCACACCAAAGCGACCAGGACCGTCTAGCTCGCTTGACCCGGGGAGAGGGAGCGAACGAACTGCTTTTAAGCTTAGATGGAGTGGCGGGAGGCGTCAGCTAGGAACGCTCCGGGTTTTCGGCCCCTCGACGCGGTCCCCGGCCCCATCTTGGCCCGGTAAACCGGGAAAATTGCGGTACTTGCTGGGTACAAGCCAAAGATAACATCGTCTCAAAGAGATGATGACGGATAGTGTCATAATCCTGCGTTGCTCGGTTTTCTTTTGGGAAAATCTCCCAGTTGAGAGTGGCCAGAATGTCTTCCGGGTCCCCTGGCATCCGAAGAACCCGGGCGGCTGCGGTGACGGCTTCTAGTTTGGCGCCGTGTTCGTTATCGTTGAACGGCAACACAGGGTCGTGTTTCCCAGTCTCCTCGCCGTTGCGGGTGATTAACCATGCCCACATGCCATGCTTGCCATTCCGAAGGACTAGGAGGGTCAGATCCTTCAGTCTCGCCCTGTATGATTCCGGGAGCGGTGCCATTCCCGCAGACATAGGATCCCAGTAAACCGTTACCTACTTTTGTGTTGCTGGGGGGAAAGTGAAGCCCCGAGGGCCCAATCCGCTTACGGGCTGAGGTCCTTTTCGGGGCGCTCTTTCAGCGCCTCCCCAGCCAGCGGGCGACGCGCAATGTGTCTTCCCAGCAATAGCCAGGAATGTTCTCGAAAGTCCTCTATTCCTTGCTCGGTCGACTCTCCATGCTCAGTGTTACCCGAAATTCAACTGTCAGTACTCACCACGCTCACAGAATCAGTCGATTTGGACCTCGTCGCGTTGCCTAGGAGCGGGAAAACGATCAATTTTGACGCGGCAGTGGCGTCGTGTCCAGCGACCGCATGTGGGGTTCTAACGGTTTCCGTAGCAACGTCTGCGCCGGAGGGACCCTCTAAGTAGATCAGTTCGGCCCCATAATCATTGGTGACCTCGTCCAACCAATCCATCATCCATTGCCGGAAGCGTTGCATTCGTCCCGCGGGTGGAGTGCACGACAGCAAGACGATCAAGGGGAGCGCCACGAGCAAAATCGGCAGTAGACTCAAGTTGACGAGGATGGATTTCATCGTACCGGTCCCCACCGGTCGCTCTGGCTCCAAGGCTCCGGCATATCGGCTGAGTGACCCCCCTAGTGTGTTAGACGCCTGCTAGCCACGGGCTTTCGCGTGGGCTATGGTTTGACTAAGTTGGCTGGTCTTGGTTATCAACCGCTCAGGGACAGGGGCATGCCGCGATGTCTTCGCGGCTAGACTGCGGAGGTTATTGTGAAAGGCCCGCTCTGCTGCGCGCTCCCGATCGGTGACTGCGACGGCCTGAGTGAGGACAAGCCAGAATTACATACGGGGCCAAACCAGCCGACCGCTGATGCCGATTGCCAGAAGCATCGAGCCAGTAGCTATTAGTGACCATGTCATCGTCAACTCCATCACTCGTTCCTACCGGCCAGCTAGAAACTTCTTTTGTGACTCCTGCGCCTGGGCGTCGGCCAGTAACTGTAGGGCTTGGAGCCGCTCGATGCTCTTCGTGGTTTGGACTTCGGAATCAGATCCATCTTCGGCGTCCGCTTGGAATTCCTCTAGCAGCCTTGCGACGGCGTGCTGTCGACTCTCTTTTGGCAGCCGACGCTCTCGGAGGAGCAGAGTAATTCCAAACAAGAAGCAGGTGGCACCCACGGCGACAGGAGAAAAGGCCAGTGATCCGGGCACTATCTTCGCTCCCGCCGACATCAGCAGGCCACCGATCGTTACCATTAAGACACTCGTCGCTTTGCGAACCTCGGTGCCAGAGAAAAAGATGCGCAACGTGACGAAAGAGGCCCCGAGAGCGGCAAGACACGCAAACCTGGCGGCGGGCGACGCCGCCCCTAGTGCTTCCCACGGAACGAGTGTCGAAACGGCCGCTCCAGCCAATAGACCCGTTCCGAATGAAATATGGGTCTTGTACCGGTACTGAGGACTTGAGTGAGTCGAGTCGTTTGGTTGAGCTGTCGCCGTCAAAATTCCTCCCGAGCAAGAACCATTGCGTTCTGCGCGTCAGAATCAATCTACATCGGCATGATCTCGCTG
>CAMPKL010000565.1 GCA_946887065.1 uncultured Bryobacterales bacterium | reverse complement strand
TGTCCAGGAATTCCAGCTGCCCATCGACCAGATGGCGCCCATCGGCCTGCTGGCGCTAGCCGACACAATCCGTCCGGAGTCGAGAGAATCGATCGCCATGTTGCACGAGCGCGGTATCCGCGCCTTAATGCTGACGGGCGATAAAAAGGAAGCCGCCGATTGGGTCGCGTCCGAGATCGGTCTGGACGAAGTCATCGCCGAAGTCCTGCCCGATCAGAAGAGCGAAAAGATCAAGGAACTGCAGAAAGCGGGACGGCTCGTGGCGATGACGGGCGACGGAGTTAATGACGCGCCGGCGCTGGCCACCGCGGACTTGGGCATTGCGGTCGGCGCCGGTACCGACGTCGCCGTCGCCACAGCGGACGTCGTTCTTGTTCGCTCCGATCCTCGCGACGCTGCCGGGGTCGCGGTGCTCGCCCAAGCGACCTACCGCAAGATGGTCCAAAACCTCTGGTACGCCGCTGGCTACAACGTCGTCGCCATTCCTTTGGCGGCCGGGGTCCTTGCCGGATACGGCATCTTGCTCAGCCCCGCGTTTGGAGCGGTCCTGATGAGCCTAAGTACTGTGGTGGTCGCCATCAACGCACGGCTGCTCAAGATCGACTGACTTCGACGGTATTGACAGGAGATTGACGTCGCTGAATCACACGATTGAAGAGAGACCGAATACGAAGAACCCGCAGACGGCGCACCCTGTGCCGAGGGCTAGCCAGCCGAGGAGATGGTTCTTCTTAAATCGCCACCACATGTAATAGCTGCTGAAGACCATCACGAGCAGGCCGAGGGCTAGGGCGTCCATGGCGAAGACCCAGAGTGAAGTGAGCCGCCAGTCGCGGTCGGCGTCAGGATTGTTGAAGCGGATTCCGCTGAAGGTGTGCAGGGCATTGACGATGCCCCAGCCGTTGGTGCGAATATTTTGGACTGTCGCTTGGTTGCTTTTGAGGTCGACGGCGACGCGATTGAGGTTGCCGGGCTGGTTCACGGCGAACTCAAGCTTCCCCGGGACCTGGGGTTGGGCCGGCCAGTCGATCTCGCCGACTACTCCCATCTGCTGCATATAGGCGTGGGCGCGTTCCGTGTCGCCGGATGCCGTCACGGGGGTGACTTCGGCCTCGCGGCTGGTCTCCACTCGCTCGGGCCAGTACTGCGCGAACTGCCACATGGAATGGTTGAGTAGAAGCCCGGTGAAGGCGAACAGCCACAGGAACAGCAGGAAGTACAGCCCAAGATAGTAATGGAGTCTGCGGTTCCAGACCTCGAACTTGCGGCTAGCCAACGACGGCATAAAAGACTCCCAGGAAGGTCAGCGCTCCGGCCCCGAGCAGCGCCAGCCCCACGCGGCGTTCGGCGCCGAGCGCGGTCCACATGTAGACGCCGCTGATGGAGATGAACAGCACCAGATAAACGGTCGCGTCCGCGAGCCAACGCCAGACCGTGGTCCAGAACCAATTCCCGCGGATTGCGACGTTGTGTGGCCCGGGCGATCGATGCAGGTAGGCGAAGGTTTCGGCAAGTGACGTCTGTCGCTCGGTAACCGTCGCCGTACGCTCCGGGAGACGGAGGTCGATGGACGCGCTGAAGCCGGGGCCCACGACCGGGATGACGAGTTTTTCCTCGGAACGAAGGTTGCGGATAAAGTTGATCTCCCCATCGAGCCCGACTTGCGGCAGGATCTTACGAGCCAACAGCGCCTGTTCCATACCCTCGGTCACTGTGATCCCTTCCGGAATGGCGAGCTCGCGGACTTCCCGAGTAGACGTCTCGACCTTCGCGGGGTTCAGGTGGACGTGATTGACGTAGAAGACGCTGACGGCGAACAAGATCAGGAATGGACTGACGAGAAGCCCAAGATAGAGATGTAAGTCTCGCGTCCAGATGTAGAAGGTTCGAGGCATCGGCGGTTCAGAAGAGGGTAGCATCCTCGACTGCCGGAGGCGCCCGCTTGCCCGCCCCTCGTTCGGAGGCTGTAGCTGCGGCTCGACCATGTGCGGTACACGGCCGCGTTCACGGGCGCCTAGCCGCCGGAAAAGCATCGCTCGCGTCCCTGACAGTAATCCTCGACCTTCAATCGCTGCCTTCTCCGGCTTCTGAAACCCTGTGGTGAATTGCTCCTCCATTTTCGACGGCACGGCGTCAGCCGCTCGCTGAGCCATCGCGCGTCGAGCCGAGGAGCCGTAAGGAGTTGAAGATCACGAGCAGCGAAACGCCCATATCGGCGGCGATGGCCGCCCACAGGGAGGCGCGCCCGGCAAGGGTCAGCGCGACAAAGACAACCTTGATCGCAATTGAGACGGCGATGTTCTGTTGAATGATCGAGAGCGTCCGCCGGGAAAGCCGCATCAGCCACGGCAACTAGGAGAGAACGTCCGACCTCAATCCGAGATCCGCGGCTTCGACTGCCGCATCGCTGCCGGCTGCGCCCATGGCGATTCCGACAGACGCGCGCGCCATGGCGGGAGCGTCGTTCACGCCGTCCCCGGTCATGGCGACGAAGCGATATTGCTCGACCAGCTGTTCGACGAGGCGGACTTTGTCCTCGGGCAGCAACTCCGCATGGAACTCATCGACTCCCGTAGTTTGAGCAATCGACGCAGCCGTCTCGGCGTTATCTCCGGTCAGCATTACGACGCTGTCTACGCCCAGGGAGCGCAGCTGCGCGATAACCGACGCCGCCTCAGGCCTCACCGTGTCGCTCAAGGCGATCAGCCCGCAGACATGAGTCTCGTTGCCGACCGCGACCACGGAGGCGCCGGCGCGCGACAGGGCCTCGGCCCGAGCCTGAACCTCCGGGGCGCCTTGTCCGCGCTCTTCGAGATAGCGGTGAGATCCCACCCAAAACTCTCGTCCGTCGAAGCGGCCGACAGCTCCCTTGCCCTGCAGAATCTGAAAGTTGTCCGCCTCGCCGACAGTTAGGCCCTTCTGCTGGGCATGCTCAACGATGGCTCGGGCGAGCGGGTGATTGCTGTGCGCCTCAAGCGCCGCCGCGATTCGCAGCAACTCTTGCTCGGAATGGCCATCGAGCGGAACAACCTGAGAGACCCGCGGGCGACCTTCGGTCAAGGTCCCAGTCTTGTCGAAGGCGATTGCGCGAATCCTGGCCGGCGCCTCCATGAAGGCGCCGCCCTTGATCAGAACGCCGTTCCGGGCCGAGGCGGTAAGCCCCGCCACGATGCTCACGGGCGTCGAGATGACCAGAGCGCAAGGGCAGCTGATGACGAGCAGCACGAGCGCGCGATACAGCCACCCCGACCACGGCGCGCCAAGTAAAAGCGGCGGCGCGAGGAACACCACTGCGGCCAGCACCAGCACGGCGGGCGTGTAG
>CAMPKL010000564.1 GCA_946887065.1 uncultured Bryobacterales bacterium | reverse complement strand
GTTGAGGCGTCGAAAGCTTGCGATTTGCCGGCTGATTTTGGATTTCCTGCGAACGTGAATCGTGATTCTCTGGCTGAATTGGACGGAGGGTTTAATGCGGCCGAAGACGCATGAGACGACGGAATCGGGCGATCTGTTCCGGGCACGGCTGGACCAGATCATCGACCTGCGGCATAGGCTGGGACCTGAGGCATAGGCTGGTTCAGCTTGCCGGCAAGATCGACTGGACCTGGCTCGATAGTCATCCGTTAAGAAGCCGGATTGAGCGCGGTGCGGCTCGCCAAGAGGGCGGACAAGGCGGCCTATTAACGGGCGGCTATGTGGCTCCACGAACGACGACAGTCGCGCCGTCATTGGCGCCATGGCTTCGTAGCTTGGAGGCGATCACGATGAGCGTGCCCCCCAAAATCAGTGCATGAGCACCGATCCACCAAGTTAGGACGAGTGCGCCAACAAGTGGCGCGATGACGAGAGCGGCGCCATAGGCTATCGAGACGACGCCGCCGAAGACCAGCCACCAGCGACCCTGGCTCCGTTTCACGCGCGTGGCGACGTAGAGCATGAGACCTCCGGAAAGGAAAGCCCAAGCCGCGATAAGGAGAACAAAGGCTAAAACCGTAATGCCCGGCCAATAGAACGTGAGTCCAGCGATGATGAGCCCGAGCAACCCATTTAGCAGGAGTAGGCCCCACTGGTCGCCTCGCCTGAAGGCTTTGATTGCCATGATTACGCCAAAGCCACCATCAACCAGACAATACGCTGCAAACACGATGACCAAGGAGAGCATCGTCACGCCGGGCCAAAAGAAAGCAAAAACACCGAAAAGGATCGCCATGACACCGCGGAGGGCGACCGCCCACCAGCTATCGGCCAAGGCTGCCGCTAGTCTGCTCGATCGCAAAAAACCGGATGCATTCGTGGCAATCATCTCTACCACCCCGCGGTTATGACTTCTCCCTAAATACCGAAAACGACCAATCGCCCACTCTGCAGATCCTACGTCCAGCGAGGCCCACATTCGGGCAAGAATAGGTTCCACTCCGTATATTAGCGTTCAATCGCGCGGCTACATTGACAGGCGTCAGAATCAGTCCACTCTGCGCCGCTTCTCATTGCTCCCTTTCAAGCGCCAGCGCTGCAGTTGTCGCATCGTCAACGCACTTTAGCCAACCGAAACGGATACGGGCCAGCACGTCCTCGGGAACATCATCGAGATCCTTCTTATTACGTTCTGGAAGGAGCACGACGGTAATGCCGGCACGAATCGCTGCAAGCAACTTCTCCTTGAGCCCGCCAATGGGGAGAACCGCTCCGCGTAGGGAGATCTCACCCGTCATCGCCGTATTGTTTCGGACAATACGTCTGGTTAGCAGAGAAACCAATGCTACGAAAATGGTGATACCGGCGCTGGGTCCGTCCTTGGGGATTCCCCCGGCCGGAACATGGATGTGGATGTCGTGCTGTCTCAATTCATCGAGGTCGATGAGCAAATTGGCGGCACGAGATTTTACCAGACTGAGTGCCGCCTGGGCACTTTCCTTCATGACATCTCCAAGCTGCCCCGTAAGAATTAGCTTTCCGTCTCCCAGGAACTTCGCAGCTTCGACAAACAGAATATCTCCGCCCACAGGCGTCCACGCCAGGCCGGTCGCGACGCCCGGCAGGCTTATCCGCATTGCCAATTCGCTTTCAAAACGACGCGGCCCAAGTATAGCAGACAGATCATCCGGGGCGATTTGAATTCGCTCAGCGCTTCCTTCGGCGACGCGCACAGCGATGCTGCGGCAGATCTTTCCGATTTCGCGCTCAAGGTTCCGGCAGCCAGCTTCCCTAGTGTAATCATGTATAATGACTCTCAGCGCTGACTCTCCGATCTGGCATTGCTCGGCAGTGAGGCCCGCGGCCGCAAGCTGTCTCTCCAAAAGGTAGCGCTTCGCGATCTCAATTTTTTCGTCCTCCGTGTAACCTGAAAGAGGAATGATCTCCATCCGATCGCGAAGAGGGTCGGGAATATTATCGGGGACGTTGGCCGTACCGATAAACATCACCTTGGACAGGTCGAATGGGACCGCTAGATAATTGTCCCGGAATGTGCTGTTTTGCTCCGGGTCCAGGACCTCGAGCAGCGCCGACGAAGGGTTCCCATGAAATCCGACGCCGAGCTTGTCGAGTTCATCCAGCATAAGAACCGGATTCCGCGTGCCGACCCGGCGGACTGCTTGAATGATGTTCCCAGGCAGGGCGCCGATATAGGTGCGCCGATGCCCTCTGATCTTGTCTTCATCATGAATGCCGCCCAGGCTCAGCCGGGCGAATTTTCGCCCAGTCGCGCGGGCTATGCTCTGACCGAGCGATGTCTTGCCAACGCCCGGCGGACCTACGAAGCAGAGGATCGGCCCCCTACCATTCGGGTTGAGTTTTCGGACTGCGAGGAATTCTAGAATCCGGCCCTTAACCTTGTCCAGGTCGTAGTGATCCTCGTCAAGGAAACAGCGCGCCTCGGCAAGGTCTATTCTTTCCTCGTCCAGCTTCGACCACGGCAGCTCGATCAGCCAGTCCAAATAGGTGCGCAGGATCGTATATTCTCCAGCCGCCTCCGGAATGCGCTCAAGCCGCGCCAGCTCCTTCCGGGCTGCCTCCTCGGCCTCCTCCAACATGCCGGCGTTCTCAATGGCTTGCAGAAGATTTCGAATTTCAGCAGCGCGTTCTCCGCCTTCCCCCAGTTGCTTCTGGATCTGACGCAGTTGCTCGCGGAGAATATGCTCCCGTTGCTGGGCGGAGAGAGACTCTTCCGTTTGCTGTCCGATCTCCCTGCTCAGCCGAAGGATCTGAAGTCGCTCTTGAATCAGTTCAAGTACCTTATCAAGCCGGTCCTGAAGATCGATCGTCTCAAGAACCTGCTGCTTCTCCACCGCTGTCCCGTCGATCAGGCCGGCAATATAATCTGCAAGCGTACCGGGCGTATCTAGCCCATTGACCGCCGTCTTCACTTCGGCAGGCAAATTCGGCTGCAATTCCAGCGTCTCCAGAGCCCGTTCCCGCAAAATCCGCATGCGCGCCTGGACTTCCGGCGTCGCCACCTCCTTTTCGGGGAGATCCTCAACACGTGCCGCCAGAAATGGGAAACCAGACAAGAATTTGGTGACCCTAAATCGCCGGCTCCCACGAACAACGACATGGTGTGCGCCGTCTGGACTGGACACATACCGAAGTATTTCGGCCGTGGTCCCGATACGATATAGATCGTTTTCCCCGGGTACGTCGACGGTCGGATCGACTTGCAGAAGCAGACCGATTGGCTGCTCTGTCCTGGCAGCCTCCTGC
>CAMPKL010000563.1 GCA_946887065.1 uncultured Bryobacterales bacterium | reverse complement strand
GCGCATGACTCATGGATAATCTTCGACACCGAGCAGAACGGCTTTGTTCCCCGGCCATTTGCCTAATCCGGTATTGCTGCGATCGGCTAGCACCTTAGACGGCTATGTACTAAGATAGCTTAGCATGGCAAAAAACGAATCGCTCCTCGGCACACTGGATCTTCTGGTATTGAAGGTGCTCTCAAGCCGGCCGGGCTTGCACGGCTACGCCATCATGTCCGCAATCCAGGTCACATCGGAAGATGTCCTGCGGGTCGAGGAAGGGTCGCTCTACCCGGCGTTGCATCGGATGGAGGAGGCTGGCTGGATTCGCGCGAGTTGGATCGCCAAAGAGAACGGAAGACGCGTGCGCGGCTATCGCCTATCAGTGGCGGGCAAGAAGCAACTGGCCGGCGAAGAGTCCCGTTGGCGCAGTACGACGTCTGCAGTCAACCGAGTGCTGGAGGAGTTCTAAGATGTCCCTGCGGTCACGAATAGCCAACGTCTTCCGTGGCGATCGCCTCGCCCGCGAAATCGACGAAGAGCTTCAATCGCACATCGATGAGGCGATCGAAAACGGACGCGACCCCGACGAAGTACGCCGAGCCTTCGGGCCGCGGTTGGCAACTCGTGACGCAAGCCGCGACATCCGTCTAGTCCCGTGGCTCGATTCGTTGCGGGCCGATGTAAGCTTCGGTTGGCACCAACTGATCAAGAGCAAAGTGACTTCCGCTGCCGCGATTCTCTCGCTAGGCCTCGCGGTCGGCGCCGGTATGTCGGCCTTTCGGCTCGTCGACGCCGTTCTGTTGCGGCCACTACCTATCGACCACCCGGAAAGGCTTCATTTGCTGTTGAGAGAGGGGTTGGATGAGAGCGGACAACCGAGGACAAGTCACACATACGACTATCCGCTGTTTCGGGCTTTGCGCGCGGACGCCGATCCCCAGACCGAGCTAATAGCGGTTTCCTTCTCAAGGAGTACGGATCTCACCTTTGGATCCGACGTTGAGATGGAGAAAGCGTATCGGCAATACGTTTCCGGCTGGATGTTCGCCGCATTTGGATTGCGTCCCGCGTTGGGTCGGTTGCTCACTGAAGATGACGACCGAATCCCGCAAGGGCATCCGTACGCGGTGCTGTCCCACGACTACTGGAAGAGCCGCTTTGGAGCGGATCCTGGAGTGATAGGCAAGACTTTTACCTTGGACAAGCGCCTCTACGAAATCGTGGGCGTCGTCCAGCCGGGATTCAGGGGAACTGAGCCGGAAGTAACGACGGATATTTTCGTCCCGACCATGATGAACCCTTCGGTAGAGAGTTCTGGATCCACCTGGTTTCAGACCCTTGCACTAATAGATGGCGATTTCGAAGACGAGGCGCTAGCCCGGATGCAGGTAACCTTCGATTCACAACTCCAAGACAGAAAGGATGAGCTCCGCAGTAGAGGTCTGCCCGAAGCGCAGGTTGAGGCCCGCACAAATCAACGGCTACGCCTAGATCCAGCCTCTGCTGGAGCCTCATTCATGCAGCGAAGTTACCGCGAGGCGCTTGTCGTATTGAGCGTCCTCGTCATGCTCGTGCTGCTGATCGCTTGCGCCAACGTAGCAAACCTGATGACTGCACGCTCATCGTCACGCGCCCGCGAGATGGCGTTACGAGTCGCTATCGGAGCCGGGCGACGTCGGCTCGTGCAACTGGTGCTCATGGAGAGCGCTCTAATCAGCATAGTGGCGGCGCTCATCGCTGCGGCATTTGCATGGTGGGTCACGCCGCAGATCGTCGGCATGATCAGTCTGCCAAGCGGCCCGGCTCGATTGGCCCTCCCGTTCGATTGGCGTCTGTTCCGGTTTAGCCTGGGACTGACGCTTGCGGTGACCATCATTTGCGGTCTGACGCCGGCGCTGCATGCTTCAGCCGTACGACCGCTGGAGGCGCTAAAAGGCGGTGGCGATCCTAACACGCGCCGACCTTTGATGAACTTCCTCATCGGCGCTCAAGTCACTTTTTGCGCCGTCGTACTTTTCTTCGCGGGACTATTTGTAGCCACACTCCAGCGCTTGGCGAACCAACCGATCGGCTATTCAGCCGAACGACTGCTCACGGTCGAGACAGTTACGCCAGAACCTCGTGAGGCGGTGACGTGGAGTCAAGTCGCCAACCGCCTCCGGTCCCTACCTGGAGTTGAAACCGTCTCGCTCGCGTCATGGCCGTTGATGAGTGGAACCATGTGGGCGACGAACGTCCGGGTGAACCAAGACCCCGCAAGTGCAGAGATGGCACTCGCTCTCCGCGTGACGCCGGGATGGATCGACACGATGAGGATACCGCTGCTCGACGGGCGTGACCTCCGCGCCGATGAAGTCCAGCCTCCGGAGGCGCTCGTCAACACGGCGTTCGCCAAGACGTACTTCAATGGCGAGAATCCCGTGGGCAAGTCAATCGAGCAGTCTGCGGGCGCGAACGATTTCGACCGAGTCGAAGTCGTGGGTCTGGTGGGCGACGCCAAGTATGATGCCATGCGTGAGCCCGCAAAGCCGACGATCTACGTACCGTTCCGCGGATCGGCCAGCCGGGGAGCATTTATCGTTCGCACGACCGTCGAAGCTCCGCTTGCACTTGCGGACACGCTACGACGTGAGATACCCAAGTCGCGCTCAGAGTTCTATGTCCAAAACGTAACGACACAGCAGGAGTTAAACGATTCGAAAACGGTTCGCGAGCGGCTCCTTGCTTTGTTGGCATTGTTCTTTGCGGCGGTCGCGCTGATCCTGAGCGCGGTCGGAATCTACGGAGTGCTGCACTACTCGGTTGTTCAACGGCGGCGCGATATTGGTATCCGTATCGCGCTGGGAGCGCAGTCCGCCAATGTTGCGCTGCGGCTCACGAAGTCAATGTTCGCCCCGGTGCTGCTTGGGTCGTGTGTGGGTCTCGCTACCGGAGTCGGCCTCGAACGATACGTAGCAGACCTTCTCTGGAATGTGGAAGCTACCGACCCCGCGATGATGGCCGTGCCGGCCCTGGCGATTTTGGCGGCGTTGTTGGCCGCCGTGCCCGAAGTGATTCGTGCTGTTCGAATTGACCCGACCGAGCTGCTGAGGGCCGATTGAGGGGATTCGGCTCCCCTGCTTGGCGTCCGGTCGCCGGGCCTCCGCGATGCAGCACGGTATACTCGAATCGATGCCCGTCGCCGGCGAAAAGGTCGTCTATCTGCTCAAGCCGCGCGGCTTTTGCGCCGGCGTCGTGCGCGCCATCGACATCGTCGAGCTGGCGCTTGAGGCCTACGGCGCGCCCATCTACGTCCGCCGCGAAATCGTACACAACCGCCACGTCGTCGACGACCTGGCCAGCCGCGGGGCCATCTTCAT
>CAMPKL010000562.1 GCA_946887065.1 uncultured Bryobacterales bacterium | reverse complement strand
GCGCTGGCTGAAATTCTCAAGCCCCGCTCAAGTTCTTAGTCACACTTGCCATGCCAACCGCAGATCGGCCAGCTTGGCATCGGCTTACCGAGCAGGAGTCGGCCACACAACTCGACGTCAACGCGGATACCGGCCTTGCCGGGGTCGAAGCGGCCCGGCGGCTGAATCACGTAGGCCCCAATGTACTGGTTGAGCAAGGCCGACGAAGAATTCTCGGCATCCTTTGGGAGCAGCTTCGGGCGGCCCTAATTCTGTTGTTGATCGTTGCTGCAGTCGTGTCCGCTGCGGTCGGAGACTTCGAAGACGCGCTGGCCATTCTCGCCATCGTCGTGTTGAACGCTGCACTCGGCGTCCGACAGGAACACAAGGCGGAAGAAGCCATGGCGTCGCTGAAACGAATGTCTCAGCCCGTCGTCCGGCTGCGGCGTGACAGCAAGCTAACGGAAGCCCCTGCCCAAGACCTCGTGCCCGGCGATATTGTCTTGTTGGAAGCCGGAGCCGCTGTCTCCGCGGATATGCGCCTGTTGGAAACCGCGGCTTTAAGGGCTAACGAATCGGCGCTGACCGGAGAGTCTGAACCTGTTGACAAGGAGGCTGTCGCGGTCTGCGAAGAGACGACTCCGTTGGGCGATCGCCGCAACATGGTCTACCGGGGAACGACGATCGTCTATGGGCGAGGTACGGGGCTGGTCGTGGAAACCGGCATGCGTACCGAGTTGGGCAAGATCGCTGACTTGATCCAGACCGTCACATCTGAGCCGACGCCCTTGCAGAAGCGGCTGGACCGGCTGGGCAGGACACTTGTTGTGGCGGCGTTGGCCATCGTCGCCGTGGTCTTCGCAATGGGATTGGCGCAGGGCCAGGGGCTCCACTTGATGTTCCTAACGGCCGTCAGTTTGGCAGTCGCCGCGGCTCCCGAAGGACTGCCTGCGGTGGCCACGATTGCATTGGCTCTGGGCGCTAGGCGGATGCTGAGTCGGAATGCTCTCATCCGTCAGCTGCCGGCTGTGGAGACGCTAGGATCCGTTACCTGCATTTGCTCGGACAAGACGGGCACTCTGACCCAAAATCGGATGAACGTCGAGGCGATTCTACCGGCTGGGCAGGATTCGCCGCTCGCCCTGACGAAACTCGGCGCAATTTCGCCGCCGGCACGTCTAATCCTAACCGGCGGGGCGATCTGCAATGACGCCGAGTTGGATGCAGATGGCGGAGAGGCCGTCGGTGAACCGACCGAGACGGCGTTGGTTGTTGCCGCAAATCTTGCGGGGCTAAACAAGAACTCACTTGAAACGGCCATGCCGCGCATCGCAGAAGCCCCGTTCGACTCCGATCGGAAACGGATGTCGACCCTGCATCGCGTGGATTCCGACCAGGCGGGCGCTCTCGACGCGATTCAGCCGACCTCAGAGGCTGAGATTCGTTTCGTCGTGTTCGCCAAA
Source organism: uncultured Bryobacterales bacterium (assembly GCA_946887065.1). The sequence continues at coordinate 1,903 of CAMPKL010000562.1, read as the reverse complement.
GGCGCCCTCCACTCCATACTCGAAGTCTGCGAGACGATATTGGTCGACGGTCGACTGCAGGCGCTGGGCGACCAGGAACGCGCGACTATTGATCGAGCCCATGATCAACTTGCGGGCAACGGGATGAGGGTGCTGGCGATAGCCGTTCGGCCGTTGACGGAATCCCCAACGGATCAAACGTCGCAGACGTTGGAACAAGGATTGATCTATCTCGGGCTGACGGCTCTCCTCGATCCGCCCCGCGACGAAGTTAAGGCATCAGTCGCCGCATGCCAGCGAGCCGGCATCCGAACGGTGATGATTACCGGAGATCACCCGGCAACAGCGCGATACATTGCCGATCAACTTGGCATCGGCAGGGGCGGCAAGCTGCTGAGCGGCGCTGACCTCGACATGCTGAACGACGAGCAACTCAAAGGCGAAATTGAAACTATAAGCGTCTACGCCCGCGTCTCGCCGCAACATAAGCTGAGGATCGTCGAGGCCCTACAAAGTCGCGGCCACCTTGTTGCCATGACCGGCGACGGAGTGAATGACGCCCCAGCGCTGAAACGTGCGGATATAGGCGTTGCGATGGGGCTCACTGGGTCGGATGTATCCAGAGAGGCGGCTGACGTGGTCTTGCGCGACGACAACTTCGCGACGATCGTCTCGGCTGTGGAGGAAGGCCGAGTTATCTTCGACAACATACGCAAGTTCGTGAAGTTCCTGCTCTCTGCGAACTCGGCGGAACTCTGGGTGATGCTTGGCGGGCCGCTGTTCGGTATGCCGTTGCCCCTTCTGCCCTTGCAAATTTTGTGGATGAATCTGATTACCGACGGTCTGCCTGCCTTAGCCCTGGGAGTGGAGCCTGCCGAAGATGACGTGATGGAAAGACCGCCCTACGGCGCCGAAGAAAGCGTCTTCAGCCGAGGAGTTGGCCGCGACATTCTGCTGACAGGACTCGTCATGGGTGCGACATCGTTGGGCGTAGGTTGGTTTTACTGGCAGGCCGGAGAACCGCAGTGGCAGACCACTCTCTTCACCACGTTGACGCTTTCGCAACTGGGCCTGGCTCTCGCCGTGCGGTCGGAACGGAAGTCGTTGTTCTCTATCGGTTTAATGTCGAATCCATTCTTAGCCGCCGCCATCGTCTCGTCGATGCTGCTCCAGTTGGCGGCGGTCTATCTGGGACCGCTGCAGGGAATCTTTAATACTGTATCGTTGAGCCTCCAAGACATGGCCGTGTGCGCCGTGGCAAGCACCGCCACGATGTGGCTGCTGGAGGCAGAGAAACTGTTTTCAAGACGTTCTGCTCGACACAAGAACACACCGGCGAATGCTCGAGTTCTGTGAGGTCGTACTTGTCGCTAACCCGTGATTGCTGCTGACATGAGGTCAGTCTCCGGCAAGTCAGCCGTCAGGAACTGGCAACGGGAGAGGGTGTCGATCCTTCTCGGACACTCCAGCGTTCGCATCACGGAACGCCACTACGCTCGCTGGGGCGGGAGCCGACAACGACAACTTGAGGCCGACGTTAGTTGGAGCAGAAGGACTTATTGTGGTGGAGGCGGCGGGAATCGAACCCGCGTCCGAGAAAGGCCTTCGCAAAGAGACTACATGCTTAGTCCGCTTGATAATCTCAACCGTCTCTCCTCAAACAGACAAACGAGAAACGGTCCAGTCCGATTAATCTCGACCGCAAGCTACGAACAGAAGCCTACGACCTATCCCGCTGAATTGCCGCCCTTTAGCCCGTTACGGGATCCAGACCAAGGACGCGCAGACTAATTAAGCTGCGTAAGCGAACTGCTGATTGTTATTGGCAGTTATAGTGATCCGATCGTTTTACGGGAGCTCGGAACCCGGCATGCCTCTCAACGTAGACTGCTAACCCGTCGAAGCCAGTACGCCCCCTCCTTGT
>CAMPKL010000561.1 GCA_946887065.1 uncultured Bryobacterales bacterium | reverse complement strand
ACTGAGCTACGGGCCTGAAGATTGGATCGTAGCACGCGCTCGCGCAGCTTCTCGACGGCTGAACTCGCGGCAAAAATAAGGTCCTTTGGGGCTAGGACCCGGCGTAGGGCCTAGGACCTCCCTTAAGACCTTTCCTTCATTGACACAGTACTTATAGAACTCTAGAATGGCCATGTAGATCGAGCTAACCTGTTCGATTTCAACGGGAAAAACCGATGACTCAGATCGAAGCGACGACGGCTGACAGCGCCCTCATCAAGGCTGAAAAGCCGGTGAAGCAGCCCAAAAGTTCCAAGGAGCATCCGATCCGCATTGCGATCGCCGATGACCACACGATCTTTCGCGATGGGCTGCGCCGTCTGTTGGGACTCGAAGAAGATATGCAAATCGTCGGCGAGGCCAAGGACGGCAGCGAAGTCGCGGACATCCTGCGCGATTCGGACCCCGACATCCTGCTGCTCGATCTGAAAATGCCCGGCCTCGACGGTCTCACACTGCTTCAGCGCATGCAGAACCAGAAGATGAAGACCAAGATCATCGTACTGACCGCCTCGGATGACGAGGGAGAGTACGTACAGGCAATGAAGTACGGTACTTGCGGCATCGTGCTCAAGCAAACGGCCACGGATTTGCTCATCAAGAGCATCCGCAAGGTCTACGGCGGTGAAATCTGGCTCGACGCCCGCACGACCGCGGCCGTCATGCGTCAATTCGCGTCGCCGATGGACGCCGGTCCGCGCGACCGCGACAAACCGCGCCTCTCGAACCGCGAACGCGAAATCGTCGGTTTCGTTTCGCAGGGCTTCAAAAACAAAGAGATAGCGGAGAGAATGTTCATCTCCGAGCAGACGGTTAAGAACCACTTGCACAACATCTTCGACAAGCTAGGCGTCAGCGATCGTTTGGAATTGGCTCTGTACGCCATTCATCGCAACATCCGCCCTGTCTAAACTCGTCGCAGGCGATAGTGCAAACGCAAGAACGTTAGGCCCCAAATTCTGAGGCGGTGGTCTGCCCGCACCGTGTTGTCTTCCGCGGCGTAGGCGTGAATGCTCTCCTGCATCGTACGGATGTACTTCACCGAACTGCGGCCGTCCACCCCTCGCACGACAAAGTAGAAGCCCGGATCGCCGAATTGTTTGCCGACGGATTCGAGCAATAGCGATCCTCGCTCTCCCACGCTCGGTTTCATCACGACAAGCGCGTAGCCGTTCGGCAATGGGAAAGCGACTTTGATGCAGGGCCCTTCGAAACCGGGTGGAGAGCATGTGCTGTAGCTCCCCGCGTAGATGACGTCGCCCGTTCCGGCTAATTCGCGCACCCAAGCCGTATAGCGCACGGCGCCTGTCGTGGGATCACTGAGTTGCATTACGCGACTGGTCATCCCCCTGCTCGTTTCGAGCGCCGATAGGGGAACGTTGAGCTGTTGCAGACGTCTGCTAAAAATCCGTCGCAGCAACCAGCCAAAAGGGCGAAACGCCCCGCACCACTCTCCCCAAGCGTCGACGGAATATTCGGAAGTTCGTTCGTAAAACCGCCTGACCGCCGGATGGACCGCGCTCGCATCAAATGCCGGTCCGCCCAGCTTCGCGAAGTCGGGAGTCAATCCGACGGGAGCGCCCATTAGCGAAACGTTTAGTCCTTTAGCGGTCGCCAACTTTTCGAAAAAGGCCCGGCCAATGACATCCGTGTCGCCGCTTGGACCAGACGCCCAATCCTGATCGCCGAGTTGCATCCTTCGTGATGTCGCTTGCACCCATTTCTGAGTGATCCAATCGCTGAGCTCGCCCCTGCTGGAATCCAGACGCATTCATCGAAGAGTTTACCGGCTTCGTGCTGGTGCCGGCCTAGCGTTGCCACTTTAGATAAATCTCGTCCGCCGCCACTTTCCCGAACGGGTGAACAATGACGCGCAAATCGCTTGCCGTGAATTCCGCTTCGAGCCAGCCGTGCACTGCGCCGGCTTGGAAGGGGAAGCCGACTGCGGGCTGGGTTACAACCAATAAACCCTTCTCTACGCGATGCGAAAAGACATGATCGTGCGCCGTGAAGATCGCTTTCACTTGAGTGCGCTGACTTACAACATCCAGCAGGTCCGGTGCATCCAAGAGGCCGTTGTCGGGATCGTCGACGGGATGATGCACAAACAGTGCGACCGGCTTATCGTTATGCGAACTGAGCCAGTCCGCCAGCCAACTCAACTGTGGCCGCTCCAAGCGCCCCGAAACAATATCCGTCCGCCGCAGTGAATCGAGGCACACCAAGCGCACCGCTCCGGCATCGACGACGGTGACTACCTTCGCCGCGCCCACATCCACGCACGGGTCGCTAAACGCGTTGCACAGGTTCTCGCGGTTGTCGTGATTCCCCGGCGAGCTGATCAGCGGGCCGTGATCCGCGAGGGCGCCCAACAACCTCTCGGCAGCAGCGTAGTCCTGGGGCAGCCCCGCGTTCCAGGCGATATCGCCGTTGATGATGGTCCCGTCGACGCCACTCCCTTTGGCTTGCTCGACGGCTTGGGCCACCGACGCCGCCGCGCGCACGCCGCCATACTGCGCGGCCGCGTCGGCTGAGATGTGCGTATCCGCCAGCAGCGCCCAACGAGCCGCGGGCGTCTCGCGGCGCAGCCAAGTCAGCGCGATGCCGGATTCGCGGCGGTACTCCGCGGTCCAACCCGCGGCGGCGGAAAGATCAACTGGAATGGCGTTTTCTCCGACCTCCTAGGATACTCGGCGCGCATGCTACGCTCAGTTCAACCCCTCTTTTTGGGCCGCCGATGCCCGCACGCGAAAGCGAAGCGCTCGTCCTGCGCACCTACCCTTACCGCGAAGCCGACTTGATCGTCAGTTTCTTTACGCGCGATCGCGGTAAGTTGCGGGGGATCGCCCGGGGCGTGCGCCGTCCCAAAAGCAACTACGGAGCTAGCCTCGAACGGCTGGCCCACGTCCGAATACACTACTTCCAAAAGCAAACGCTGGAGCTAGTGCGCATCGACCGGGCCGAGCCGCTCAGTCCCCCGCTGGTCATGCTCGCCGACTACCCCTGCAGTCTGGCGCTCGACTACATCGCTGAGGTCGCCGAGGACATGCTGCCCGAGCACGAGCCCAACGATGCTTATTTTCGACTGGTTAGCCTCGCCGTGGAGACGTCGTTTAAGGGCATACGCGCTCGCAAACAGAACGGCTTTACCGGCGTGCCGCCCTGGATGGAACGCGTGCTTACGTACTTCGCTCTGTGGTCGGTCAAGCTCGGCGGCTGGCTGCCGCCGCTGAACGTCTGCCTCGAAACGGGCACGGCGATCGGCCCCGATGACCCGGCTTGGTTCGATCATTTGCATGACGGTCTGCTC
>CAMPKL010000560.1 GCA_946887065.1 uncultured Bryobacterales bacterium | reverse complement strand
GTAGCAGACTGCTGAAAAGCACGAGCCAGAGGTACCCTTTCGACCGGAAATACTAAGTCCTTGTACCGCTCTTGCTTCAACTGAGCGGCATAGATCACTTCCCGCAAATCCGCACTGATCGTTGGCTCTTCGGCACCGGCCATTCTTCGATAGTCCGCAATTGGCGGAGGCTCAGCCGGCGGACTAGAGAGGTAGAGGTAGCCAAAAGGCAGCTTGAGAACCCTAGCCGCCTTTTGGGCTTGCCTTATCGTGGGCCGTTCTTCTCCAGATTGCTCCCAGGGCTCTACCTTCGTAGGTTCAAGCTTCATCTTGGCGGCAAACTCTTCGAGAGACCAGCCCATTCTGGTTTCTCGCGCCCAGCGCAAGACTTGCGGATTTATATAGGCCAGGCTCCGGCTCATTCGGTACTCCAGCGTGATACACTAATAGCGTATTGCACGCGTAAAGTTTCGCCGCCGTCAACGCCTGCGAGCATAGAACCTGGAAGCCGTGAGTTCCCGCTCACGGCTTCTGTTTTTTGCCTACGACCGCGACGATGAGTCCCGGTACATGAGCCGCTTGCCGTCAGCGCCCAACAACGCTTCAAGCGCTCTGTCCGTATCGCTGACATCCCGAGAATTGTAGCGGAAGTCGAACTCGGACAGATAAAAATGCAAATGCCTTTTGCTGACGTGGTGATAGGTCCCGTTCAATCCACGCTTCAGGATGTTGAAAAAGCTCTCCACGGTGTTGGTCGTGATGCAGACGCCATCTTCGTATCTGACGTATTCGCCGATGGAATGGTTAACCATGTCGTGCTGCCACTTCTCGCCGGTGAACTTTAGCACCGTGGCGCTGTCCGTCATCACACGGGTTCCGTCGTGGAGCATTCGATCCAGCAAGGGCTTCAGGGTTTCGTGCGTGACGCGGTCCATGTGCATGGAGCGCACCTTGCCCCCGCGCTGTACCAAAGACAGCACCGTGGCCTTGTTGGCCCGAGGATTGATGCCAGGACCCATCCCTTGGCGAGAGCCCCAGGCTCTTTCCGCGGTCTCGACCTTGGGCGCGTTGCTGGGGTTGTTGGGGCGCTTGATCTTGCCGCCGACATAGGTTTCGTCGATCTCCACGACGCCGTCGAGCTTCGATGACAAAGGCTCCTGAGTCATCGCATAACGAATGCGATGCGCCATGAACCAAGCGCTCTTGTAGGTCACGCCAAGCATCCGGTGAAGCTGATGGGCGCTCATTCCCTTCTTGCTAGCGCAGAGAAGGTGAATGGCGAACAGCCACTTGTGCAACGCGATCTTGCTGTCAGAGAAGATCGTCTTGACCGTGACGGTGAACTGCTTCTTGCAGCCCGCGCACTTCCAAACGCCTTTACGGGTCGTGGACTTCGCGGTCTTCGGCGTGATCTTGTAGGCTTCCCCGATCAATCCGCAGTGCGGACAGATGGGGCCTTCGGGCCAGCGCTTGGCTTCCAGAAACGCTCTGGCGGCGTCTTCATCGTGAAAATGAGGGGCCGTGATTGCGGTTACCTTTGCCATGCCCTATGATGGCATAGAGGACTAGGTTTGTCAAGTATACAATGTCGAGCGTCCTTGACATTGCTCCGCGCCCCGAGTATTCTCGTCATGTCAAGCATCCTTGACATAGGAGCCGCCATGAACGCAAGCGAGCAAATGAGTCGAACACTAGGCGAGAGAGACGCGCCCATCCCAGGCTGGTACACGCTTTTCTGCGGCTGCTTCGGCAGCGACGCAGGCTCTAAAAAGTGGGCCAGGCGCGGCGTCTGGGCGGCCGTGTTCCCTGCCGTCGGCTTCGCCGCGAGGTTCGGGCTGGATGGCGTCTTGCCCGAGATCGTCTTGGACGCGACGATGGCCCTTTCCATAGCCGCGGCCATCGCCTTCGTCAATTGGACGACATGGCGCTACATGCAGGATCTTGACGAGCTGCACCAGCGCATCATGCTCGAGGCCTACGCATTCTCCTTCTTCGGCACGATGACGCTCATCGCCGGCGTGGGAATGTTTGGCCTCGCGACGCGCACCGCGTTCGACGTGTTGTGGATCTACGTCGCGGCCGAGATGCTGCGCGGCATCGGGCTCGTTCTCGCCGGGAGGAAGTACCGATGACGGTTCAGCAGCAGTCCGCGCCGCTCAATCCAGATGAGCGGTCCGCCTTCCCGAGCGCCTGGAAATTGTTTTGGGGGCATCTCGGCGCTGACCCCCGCCCCAACCCGTGGTCGAAATGGATTTGGGGCTCGGTTGGCCTGTTCGCCTGCGGCATAGCGGCGCAGGGGTTTCTAGAGGGCCGCGTTTCCCAGAGCGTGCTGAGCGGAGGAGTGTTCGTCATTTCCTGCCTCGCGATGAGCATCCTCTATTGGGGCACATGGCGCTACATACAAGAAGAACCTGACGAGTTGCATCGACGCATCACCGTCGAGTCCATCGTCTTCGCATTCTTTGTGACCATGACTCTGGCGGTAGGCGTTGGGACGATCAGCAACTTCGCAGACCTGCCTCGCATAAATCTCCTGTGGGTGTTCTTCATCGGAGAACCGCTGCGGGGATTGGGGCTAGTGCTGGCAGTGAGGAAGTACCGCTGAGTTCGCCCAAAGACATTACCCCGCAGGTCAGCGAAGCAGTGCGGTGGCCCATTGCGCCGCCAATCGACGCTTATTTGGTATCAGCAGTTAGGAAGTATCGGTGACGAACCGCTTGCGAGAACTACGCTCCGAGAAGCAGTGGTCGCAGGCGGATCTCGCCCAGCGCCTCGAAGTCTCGCGTCAAACAGTCAACGCAATCGAAACCAGCAAATACGATCCCAGTCTGCCGCTCGCCTTCAAGATCGCCCAAGTCTTCGAGCTACGAATCGAAGAAATCTTCCACCCAAACGGAAACAAGTAGCCTCCCCGCAAATCCCCCTTCCTACAACCTCGCGCCCACCCGCGTGAGCGGCGGGTGGTACCGATTCCTCAGTCCGCACGAACTCAGCAATAAAGACGCAGCCGTCACGGCGGCGCCTTGCATGATTGGCCACAACCGGCCCCTTCTTCAGGCCCGGAGGGGCGGCATAATCTGAACGTCCGGGGACCCCGCGCCCGTCAGGGCGCAACCAACAACTTTTGTCAAACTTTCTTTCCCATGCCTACAACGACTTACGCCGCGCATGACCTCAAAAGCCTTGACACGCCATGCTACAACTGAACTATAAGATCCCTGGCTGGACCGAGCACGGTCAGGGAGTTCCACTGCAGTGGGCAACAAGTGTTTGGGGCAGGCGGTGAGGCCAAACGATCCGCAGCGTAAGAGCGACACAGAAACTAGGGTCGACCCAAAGACATCTCCGGTTCCCCGCTTGGAAGGGAATC
>CAMPKL010000559.1 GCA_946887065.1 uncultured Bryobacterales bacterium | reverse complement strand
CCCCAAACACTTTCGACCGATGCATCGGCGCCCCTGACCGTGCTCGGTCCAGCCAGAGATCTTCTGATTCCGTTGTAGCATGGGGGTCCAAATTTCTGGCATTTAGCGCTGCGGCAGCATCGCCTGCCAATGGAAGATCAAAGAGAACGAGGTCTTCGCCGTGCCCCTTGGGGGCGCCAACGCTAGGAACCGTAGCTGGTTCCCGTCCGCGACAATATCCCATTGGGACTCAATCTCGTCGGCCTGGAATCGCATGGTTGGCGGTCCAAATTCCAACTCAGACCCTTTGATTACGGGCGCTGCAGCAACCGTGCCATCCGGAGTAAGGAAGAAAAGTTCCGTGCCGTCAGGCTTCCAACGCGGCGCCGTTCCTCCAGCACGTGAGACAACGATGCTTTCGGCATCCGCGTGCCCGTCCCAAAAGGGTCGCGCCAAGACCTCGCGCCTTCCAGACTCGTTTGAGACGTAGGCGACCCAAGTTCCGTCCGGTGAGAACTGGGCTTGATCTTGATCAAAGGCTCTGTGGATGAATGGCTTGGGCGGGCCGTCTCCGCTTAACGGCATGAGCCATACATCACAACGATCCGGACCGATCGTCACGTTGGTGTAGAGCAGAAACCGACCGTCTGGCGACGCGCTCGTCGGAATCTTGTGCTCCGAGCTTTCCAGGAGAAGCCTGGCTCGCGAGTCGTCGCCGATGGCCTGCTCGAAGAGCGATCCAATCGTCCCAGTGGCCGTAAAGAAGATTCGGCGCCCATCGTTCGACCACACGGGCCGATCCTCGATCCGAGGATCGAATGTAAGCCGCGTTGAGCTGCCGGTAGGCAGCTCGATCAGCCACAGGTCCTGATCGGGGCTGGCTTCCAGCGCCCGCTTGGCCACAACGACACGATTGTGATCCGGAGCAACGGCTAGGCCGCTGTATAGAGACGCGTCGCCAATGGTCTCAACGACATTACCGCGTTCGTCCATCCAAGTCAGATGTAGAGCCTCGGGCGGCGCACGAAAGGCGAGAGCGCCGCTTTGAGAAGCCGAAAAGAAGGCGCCGTCCAGGAAGGAACCGACATCACCAGCTACTCTCGATGCTGCACCCTCGAGCCGCAGCCGCGCGGCGTCGAACGGCTGCGCCAGGAGTTCGCCGTCCCGCATGAAAAGGAGCTGGCCGGGTTGGCCGGATGCTCCCTCCACGAATGCTGCCCCGAAACGCGATGCGATTACGTGTACATCCGAGACGTCCTCCGGCCCGGAGTCAAGCGAATGCACGAAGACTCCTGACTTCTCGGGCATAGTCCTGGAGATGCTCAGATACAGGAACTGCCGCCCGCCAGGCAGAAACCAGGGGAACAAGTGGGCCGAGTGCTGTTGCAACTTATCCGGGCGCGTAACGATGGAGGCCGCTCCGCCCTCCGCCGGGCAACTCACGATGCCGCCCTGAGGGCTTCCTACTAGGATGACGCCCTCAGCACTCCAGGATCCCCCGACAGCTAAGCCGGGTAATTCGCACACCGTTTGGGGCGAACCGCCGGCGACCTCGATCTTCTTGAGTTGCCCCACGGCGTCGAAGGCGACAAACCGGCTGTCGGGCGACCAGAACATGGGCGGCACGAGGCCGCCTAAGGCCACGTCGGTCCCCGGCAGCGGCCTGACCTCGCCCGTATTCAAACTGCGGACCCAGAGCCGTGTGATGCCGTCCAGCCCCGAGCCCGCAAATACGAGGTCACGGCCGTCCGGCGAAATGGCAAACGCCGACGATTCATTCAACTGGATTTCTGTCGAAACCTCCGCATGCACAGCCTCCACGACTTCCGCGGAACGGCCAAACGTCAACGCGGCGAGAATCGCCAAAATGGAGAAAGCGCCTACAGCGAACCAAGCAGCCGCCGTGCGATTAGCAAGTCTTGGGGGATTGCGGCTGGATTCGGCTGTGTCCGACTGCCCGTTCGCCCCACCGCCCAGACTATCGACATCCGCTACAAACCTATAACCGCTCTTGGGGATGGTCTCGACGTACTGGCTGCCGTCTGGCTTCTCGCCCAGGGCGCGCCGGAGGGCAAAGACGTGATAAGCGAGGTTGCTCTCCTCAACGAATGAGTCCGGCCAGACTCTCTTGAGAAGTTCATCCTTGGTGAGGAGACGCCCTGGACAGGAGACCAGGACGGCGAGAAGGTCGAAGGTTTTGGGAGGGAGCGTGAGGGGACTACCGCGCCGCAACAGAAGACGCTCTGTTACGTCGAGCGTGTAGTCGCCGAACCGCAGACGCATCGGCTCGCTCATGCTTGCATACTTGGGCCCAGCTGACAGATCTTAACATTCGGCTGAACTCCGTGAGGCGTCAGGCGATGGAAACAGCGCTTAAGCGTTCTCTAATGAGGAATCAAGAACCATTTAAGGCTCCCCAAAAGACTCGACAGGCCCTCCTCGTCAATCCTGCTATCGCGACGCGGCATCTCGCCGCGCCACCAGAGGAGGAAGAGACGGATGGAAAAGAAACAGATTGCATCGGGCGCGGTAGGCGCCCTGATTTTGGCGGGGGCGTTGTTTGGAGGGAGCGGTGGATTGTCCGCCCAATCGCCCAACGCCGCTAGGCCTTTCACTTGCTCTAGCGCGACATTGAATGGCAGCTACGCCGTGATAGGAGGCGGCTTCGTACCCAGCGGGCCTCCGCCAGCCCCGTTAGCGCCATTCGCCAACGTCAGCATGATGACTCTCGACGGGAAAGGGGTCTTTTCGGACAAGATTAGCTTCAACGACAACGGCCAGCCGGTCCGGCGGACACAATCGGGCATCTATCAGGTCAATGAAGATTGCACGGGACAACTAGCCGTCACACTGCCGACGCCACCATTCCAGTTGGACTTCGACATCGTCGTGTCAGGGTTCGTTCAGGGCACCGGACATGCCGGGGAGTTTTACGCGATCGGGGTCACGCCGGGCGGCGTGGTGACCTTTACAGCGCGCCGGATCCGTTAGGGGGCCTAAGGGGGACTAGTCCTGCTTGACGTGTTCATTTTCGTATTGGTTCTGCCGAACGGCGAGGCCATCGAATGCACCGCGTCCTATGACGATCTAGATGATCCGGAGAGCGGCCCGGCGAGGTCGACTGACTGGCATGGGTACCCCGAGGGGTTGGATCGAGATTGGATTGCGGCTGGGCGCGCGCTGTTGGATTTCGCGGAGAGGGATTTGCGGAGGGAGGTTTGAGACGCTGACGCGGGAGGAGAGGGGGCTGGTTCGGTTCGTTTACCCACGACTCGCGTCGTGGGCTATTGATTATGCCGCACTGACGGGCTGAGGAAAAGACGCTGAGGCGGAGCCGGGATAGCGGCGGTGGAGAGGGTTGGGCGGCGGTTTGGGGG
>CAMPKL010000558.1 GCA_946887065.1 uncultured Bryobacterales bacterium | reverse complement strand
CACCCGGCGAAGGCCGGCCCGGCGCCGCGCTAGCGGACTAGCGGCTAGACTAGAGGGTTGAGGGTTCTACTCTTATGCGCCCGGTAAGAGCGCCTGACCTTCGCGCATGGAAGCGCGAGGGGAAGAAGATTGCCGTTCTCACCGCCTACGACGCCTCGTCAGCCGCCCTCGTCGAAAAGGCGGGCATCGACGTGATCCTCGTCGGCGATTCGCTCGGCATGGTGATCCAGGGCCGGCAGACAACGCTGAACGTCATGCTCGACGACATCGTCTATCACTCCAGCTGTGTCGCCCGCGCGGTGGAGCGACCGTTGGTTGTCGCCGATATGCCGTTTCTCAGCTATCAAACCGGCATCGATGACGCCGTGCGCAACGCCGGCCTGCTCATCCAGCAAGGCGGCGCAGCTGCCGTCAAACTCGAAGGCGGCAACCCAGCCATCTGCCAAGTCGTCGCCCGCCTTGTCGAAATCGGCATTCCCGTCATGGGGCACCTCGGCCTCACGCCGCAGTCCTATCACCAGTTCGGCGGATTCCGGAAGCAGGCTAAAACCCCCGAAGACGCCGCGACGCTGTTGCAGCAGGCCCAGGCGCTGCAAACAGCCGGGGCATTTTCGCTGGTGCTGGAGTCAATACCCAGCGACGTCGCCGCCAAGGTCACTGCCGCACTTGAGATCCCGACTATCGGCATCGGCGCCGGCCCGCACTGCGACGGACAAGTCCTCGTAATGCACGACATCTTGGGACTTGGCGAGTACTCGCCGCCGTTCGCCAAAGTCTACGCCCGCGTCGGCGAGCAAATGATCCAAGCCTTCGAGAGCTATGCCGAGGAAGTCCGCTCCGGCAAGTTCCCGCCCGACACAGAGTCATGACCAGCCAAGTAGTCTCTTCGATTGAAGAGATGCGCACCCACGTTCGACTGGCCCGCCGTGGCGGCGAAAGCGTTGGGCTTGTGCCTACCATGGGGGCGCTGCACGACGGCCACCTCGAATTGGTCCGCCGCTCAAAGGCCGAATGCGCGCGCACCGTCGTAACGCTCTTCGTCAACCCCACCCAGTTCAACCAGACCAGCGATCTCGATGCCTATCCGCGGAGCTTCGATGCCGATCTCGACGCCTGCAGTTCCGCCGGAGTCGATTGGCTCTTCGCGCCCTCCGCCGAAGAGATGTACCCCGAAAAGCCGCGCGCCTTTATTGAAGTCGAAGAACTGAGCGAAGGCCTGTGCGGCGACCACCGTCCGGGACACTTCCGCGGAGTCGCCACCGTCTGCGCCAAGCTCTTCAACGCCGCGCCGGCCGACCGTGCATATTTCGGCGAGAAGGACTACCAGCAACTGGCCATCATTCGCCGCATGGTCCGCGACCTCAACTTTCCGCTGGAAATCATTGGCGTGCCCACCGTCCGCGAGCCCGACGGCCTGGCCATGAGTTCGCGGAACGTACGCCTATCGCCCGCCGAACGACAAGCCGCCGCCGTGCTCTACCGTGCGCTCGAAGCCGCCCAATCGTCGGATCAGACAGCCGCCCGCGTCCGCGTCGACATCGCCCGCCGCATCATCGCCGCCGAGCCGCTGGCTCGTATCGAGTACATCGAAATCGTCGATAGCGACACGCTCGCCCCGGTAGCGACCGTCGACCGCGAATGCCGCATGGCTCTCGCCGCCTGGTTCGGCCAGACGCGTCTCATCGACAACATCGCCGTCTCCCCACGATGAAGGCCGCCCTCAAAGAATGGGCCGTCGTTGTTGAAGCCCTCGCTCAGGGCGAACAGAACTTCCTGCTGCGCAAAGGCGGCATCGCCGAGGGCAAGCACGGCTTCGAGCTGAAACACCGCCGCTTCCTTTTCTTCCCCACCTGGGAACACCAGCAACAGGATTGGATCCGGCCCGCCTATCAAGACCTCTTCCAATCCTTAAAACCGGCCGACCCGGACGTGCTCACCATCCGCCATGGAGCCGAGGTCGACGAGATCCGCCCCGCCCCTGCCGACATCGCCGAACTGCTGGAATCTCCGGAACATATCTGGGCCGAACCCTACCTGCGAATGCGCTACGAATACCGTCCCGATTTGCCGCTCTACGTCGTTCAGGTCAATGTTTTCACCCTGCCTAAACCCGTTTCCATTCCTCATGACCGCCGCTACAAAGGCTGCCGTTCGTGGGTCGATCTCTACCAAGACGTCCCGGTCTAAAACCCGCTCTGGGCAGGGCCGCGAGGCATACACTACCGTTAGGTGGTGCCTTATGTGTTTTGTTTTCTAATGGATAGAGTTGCAGACGGATTTCCACAGTGAGATAATTACGTTAACGGGGCTTCGGCCCCAGGGAGACAGTTTGAGAAGCAGCAACGTTCAGTCCCGCAATGACCGTGCTTCCTTAGTCGCCGCTTTAGTCTCCGTAACAGAAACCGACCGCCGTCGCCTGACCCGGCGTTTTCTGGAAGGCTTATCAAGCGACGAATTGCTTTACATCGTGGACTACCTCGGAGCCCGTGTTCTCGACCCGGGCCTGGCGCCGGGGAAATCCCGCCACCTAGCCGCCCAACAGATCCTGCGTTACCAGCAGGTCTGCCGCAGTGAAGAACCTGTTCGGTGTCACAAGATGATCCTGCTGCTGGAGTTCTTGAAGCGGACCGAGTTGGGCGTCGCGGCTGAGATGTTGGCAAGCCGGTCGGCGGTCGCCTAGCAACTGCCGCAACCCCCGTCCTTACAGTGTGATACGCTGTCGGGAGCGGGCGGTTCTGCCTGGACCGCGTTCCGGCTCCGTTCCCCTAATTTCTCGCTATGATTCGCGTCTTCCGCGGACGGTGGCCTGCCGTCTCACCCTCGGCTTATGTCGATGAAAGCGCTCAGGTTATCGGCGACGTCAAGATCGGCGATCGCTCCAGCATCTGGTGCAACGTCACCGTGCGCGGCGACGTGAACAAGATCCGCATCGGCCACGAGAGCAACATCCAGGACAACTCCTGTCTGCACATCGACTACAACATTCCGCTCATCATCGGCGACCGCGTCACCGTCGGACACTCCTGCACGGTCCACGGCTGCACCGTCGAAGATGACTGTCTGATCGGCATGGGCGCGACGATTCTGAGCGGCGCCCGCATCGGGGCCGGCTCGATCATCGCCGCCGGCGCCTTGGTCACCGAAGGGCAACAGATTCCCGAGCGCAGCGTCGTCATGGGCGCGCCCGGCAAAGTGAAACGACAAACCACTGACGAGGACTTGAAGCGCATGCGCGACAACGCCGACCGCTACGTCCAGCTCAGCAGGGAGTATCGAGGAGACTCTTGATGGATCAGGAAACGACAGTTGGGTTGGACGCATTCGGCCAACTCAAGCGGACCCACACGTGCGGCGAACT
>CAMPKL010000557.1 GCA_946887065.1 uncultured Bryobacterales bacterium | reverse complement strand
TTTACTTTCGCGCCCACGGCCGCAACGCCAAAGCGTGGTGGAACCCGAAGGAATCCTGGGAGCGATACGATTACTTGTACTCCCGCGCAGAAATCAAACAACACGCGGAGCGGATCAAAACTGCGGCAAGCGCGCCGGGAGTAAAGAAGGCATTTGCGTTTTATAACAACCATGCACGGGCGAATGCACCGGCAAATGCCATCATGCTTTCGCAGGAATTGGGCGTAAGGCTTAAAGCTATGCCGCCGGAGGGCATGGCAACAGAGTTTCCCGAGCTGGTGCAGGGCATTGCTCGGTAGCATGGGCCGAAGAAAAACGGCCGGATCCTGCGCACGATCCAGATCACATGATGCGATTGGCGAGCGGCTGCTGCGAGCATTCAGCGAAAAGTAACTTTCCTTAATCTCGCGCAATCTCGCGCCCATTGCGCCGCAATGTAAGAGAGCGAAGGTAGCACCGCAAGGACGACCACAGATTCTCGACCGTCTATTTGGCGGGCGGGATGGCTAGCTTGGGACTCCACTCCAACCATTCCTTCTGCGGCTTGTCGTGAAGCAGGAAGATGGTCCCGTCCTTAACCGGTGCGCTCTTCGGATCCTCCGGGGTGGCAAAGGCGATGCCGCCGGTTATGAGCGATCTTAGCGATTGAATGTTGATTTCGACGCCCCTGAACAGGCTCGCGTTGACGTCCACGCCGCCTACAGCCCAGAATCTGGAGCCGATTCGAACCAGGCGCGCATAGCGCTGGCGGATGAACACATCGATGTGCACCATTGTAGCGTCGCGGCTAAGCTCGGTATTCGTGACGAAGCCGACCTCGATGCCGCGATACTGAACCGGCGCACCGGGCCGTATGGAGCCGAGATTGGCGGCTGCCACAATGATATTGAGACCCGGTTCCAGCACGGGAGGCGGGCGCTCCAAACCGATAAATTCCGCTTTGGGTTTGCCACCGCCCGGTAAGACTTGAATATAGGGTCCTGTGATAATCGTGCTTAACCCGCTGATGTTTCCGATGTCCACTTCGGGACGCACGATCCAGAACTTCGATCCTTCCTTGGCGATGGAAGATGCCGATTGGCGCAAGCGCGCCTTCACCTCGACGTACTGTTGGTCTTCACTCACTTCTATTGTCGCGACTTCGCCGATCGGCACGCCGCGATAGTGGATCTCGGTCTGCCCGGCTTTGACGCCGCTGCCATCCTTGAACTTGATTGTGATGGTCGGACCGTATTCCTGAAGGCGATCATAAACGAGGTAACCCGCCACTATTGCGGCAACGACGGGAACGATCCAGACGACCGGAAACCTCCATCTCCTCTTACGCAGTCTCGTCTTCGGCAGATCTTCGGCGGGATTGGGATTTTCCGGCGAATCGCTCATGGCTCTTTGTCCGGATTCTCCCAGATTAACGTCGGATCGAAACTGGAAGAAGCCAAGATCGTCAACACTGCCACGGCGGTGAACGCGAGCAGTCCGCGCCCCGGCAGCACGGTAGCCAGCCGGCCTAGCTGCACCAAGCCGACCAGCACTGACAGCACAAACACGTCGAGCATCGCCCACGGCCCGATCACATCGATAATCTTGTAAACCCAGGTGCGTTCCAGTCGCCGGCGGCTGGATTTGAATTTCGTTGTGACGACCAGGTAGAAAAGTCCGATTAACTTAAGCAGTGGAACCAACATACTGGCCAGAAAGACTACTGCCGCCACGAAATACTGGCCATTCTGAAAAAGTGCCACGCAACCGTTCCAAACGGTGCTCTCGGATTGCGCGCCGTACAGCTCCATATGCAAAATCGGATAAATGTTTGCGGGTATGTAAAAGATCAGCGCCTCCAATGAGAACGCAGCCGTACGTCCGAGGCTTTTGTTGACGTGACTGGTGAGAGTCGAACCGCACCGATAACACTCGGCTACCGCCCCTGGGGTTAGCTCCTCGAAGCGCTGGACTAAGCCGCAAATTCTACATGCGATGAGAGTTTCCACCGGCGGATGCCCCTGAAAAGACGTCAGCGCGCCGGCTGATTTTCAGCGCCGGCGCTTTGGGTTCGACGGGACCGGCTGCAAACGTGCGCAAATTATCGGCTGCCTGTCGCCAGCGGGATATCCACATGTTGTCTTGGCAAAAATGAATTCCCGGTCTTGCTTGCGCCGATGTTGATGACCGAGCCCTCGATAAGAAAAGCGAAGCAATCGTTCGCTACTTTCTTGCTAGCAGTCGCGCTCCGCGCTTTCAATTACTGCGACCTGTCCAAGGAGTCGTAATGACAACTTGCGGCTTTTGCGCCTTCGCGCTAGCAATGACCTGAACCGGGCCGCAATCTCCAACGTTTTGAACGGAGCAAGCGGTTGAATGACTTGAACGGCCTCGAATGGGTTCAACGCAGTGGTTGACCCAACTCGGCGTGATCACGCTTTACGGGGACGCAATGTTGACGCGACGCGAATTTCTGGAGTTGAGCGCGGTTACAGCCGGCACAGTGACCCTCGGCTGTGGGTTGAACGTTGCGCCTGTGACGGAGCAAACCGCGCACCGCCCTTGGCCGCTCCCACAATCGCCTTGGGTCCTGTCCATGCGTTGGCACGATCTGTTGTTCGTCCATTGGCCGATTCGCCCGGACTTGATCCGGTCATTGGTTCCAAGCGCATTGGAAGTGGAGACTTTCGACGGCTGGGCTTGGCTCGGTGTCGTGCCGTTTCGCATGAGCGGTGTTCGCCCGCGCTACGTGCCCGTACCGTTGGCTTTTCCGGAGCTGAATGTCCGGACCTACGTGAACAGGCAAGGGAGAAGCGGCGTGTGGTTCTTCAGTCTGGACGCAACCAGTTGGCTCGCGGTGAGATCCGCGCGCTGGTTTGGGCTACCCTACTACGACGCCCGAATGAAAATGCAGTTCGAAAACGAGGCCGTCCACTATGAGAGCATGCGCGTCCATAAGAAAGCCGCGCGCGCGGAGTTTATCGCGTCGTATCGTCCCACCGGACCCGTTTATCGACCCGCCCCAGGTACGCTCGATCACTGGCTCACTGAAAGATATTGTCTCTATGCCGCGGTGAAGCCGGGCGAGATTGTCTACGGCGAGATCCATCATCCCCCATGGCCGCTCCAACCGGCGGATGTGGAACTGAGAAGGCAAACGATGACGCAGCCGTTAGCAATCCGGCTCCCCGATAGAAAGCCCATCTGCCATTTTGCTCGCTACCAAGAGGTAGTTGCGTGGCCGATTGTGCCCATCGAGCGGATGAAATGAAGGTTTATCTAGGCCAGTTCGCGGTGGCGGCTTAGCGGAACCAGAATCTGATTACTTCTTGCCGGCTTTCTTGGCCGCCCAAAAGGCCTTCAATTTGGCCGACAGCTTCGCTTTCGCTG
>CAMPKL010000556.1 GCA_946887065.1 uncultured Bryobacterales bacterium | reverse complement strand
ACGGAGCAGCCGCCTTGTTGCGCGACGGAGAAATCGTCGCCGCGATCGAAGAAGAAAAACTGGAGCGCCAGCCGCACGCAGGCGGCCTGCCGGCCACAGCCATAGAGACGTGTCTGCAGATCGCCAAGGCCGGCCACGATGAGGTCGGCATGGTCGCGCTGGCGCGTCCTCTGGATTCCGCCTCCGAGCCCACTTTTCATTTGCGCCTCAAGGCGCTCTTCCCCAACGCCCGCATGGTCGTTCTCGACCATCACCTAGCCCATGCCGCCAGCGCCTTCTATGCCTCTCCATTCGATGAAGCCAAAGTCTTAACCATCGACCGCCGCGGAGACATGCGTTGCGGCGCGCTGTGGCAAGCCGACGGGACCGGCCTGCGTTCGCAACAGGACTACTATTCGCCCGACACGCCCGCCGCGCTCTACAGCCGCGTGGCCGCACTCATCGGCTTCCGGGCCGACGCGGAAGAGCACAAGGTCCAGTGGCTTTCGGTTCGCGGTGAGCCCCGATTCGAAAAGCTGTTCACGCATATTCTTGGCGCGAAGTCGGGCAGCCCGATCAATCTCGATCACAGCTATTTCGATACGGCTCGCACCACGCATGGCGGCTTCGGCGAAAAGTGTTACGAAGAGGCCGACCTCGACTCCGCCGAGACGCTCAGCCGCAGCGACCGCGCCGACCTTGCCGCCAGCGTTCAAGCCGCCACCGAAAAAGCGGTCATCGGCATGGCGGGCGAAGGAAAGAACCTCTGCTTCGCGGGAGGTCTCGCCCTCAACGCCCTGCTCGTCGAAGCCCTCGAAAGGTCAGGCAAGTTCGAGAACGTCTGGGTGCAGCCCGTCGGCGGCAACGCGGGCACGGCTCTGGGCAGCGCGCTTTACGCCTGGCGCGTCTCTCTCGCCAATAAAGAACGCAAGCCCCTCAGCAATCTCTTCCTCGGACCCGAGTACGACTCCGGCCAAATCAAGATCACACTCGAGAACTGCAAGCTCCGTTTCCGCTACATGCCCACGGACAACGAAGTCATCGAGACCGCCGTACAGCGCTTGCGCGATAACCAGATCGTCGCCTGGTTCCAAGGCCGCACCGAGTTCGGTCCCCGCGCCCTCGGCAACCGCAGCATCCTGGCCTCGCCGTTGAACCCTTACTCGACCATCAATCTCAATCAGTTCATCAAGCACCGCGAAGACTTCCGCAAATTCGCCGCATCGGTGATCGAAGAGAAGGCGGCCGAATATTTCGAGTGCGGGCAGAACGCCTGGTCTCTTGCCACTGTTAGCCGCGTGAAGCCCGAGCATCGCCAAACCTTTGAACATGCCGTGCTCGACGGAGACCGGATCCGCGTCCATGTCGTACGCAAGCAGGACAGCCCCATGTTTTGGCAACTACTGCAAGCCGCCGGTATGAAGACAGGCCTGCCCGTGCTCTACAACACGTCTTTTAACCTCTTTGGAGAACCGCTCGTTAGCGATCCTCGCTCCGCGGTACGCAGCTTCTACGCCTCGGGCGTCGACGCGATGTTCGTCGGCGGTTTCCTGCTCGAAAAATAGCCTCTAGTCCGTCCACGTCAACCGCGGCCGATTCGCACTGCACAGCGCGGCCAAACGGTTGCGCGGATTGTAACGTTCTCTTGGACACAGAGATCCCACCCGTCAGAGACTCTCTGGATGAATATGTATTCAAGGTTCGCCGCCATGATCGCGGCGTCGACGCTGGTCATGTTCGGGCTTATGTATCTGAATACTTACGAGCTCGAACATGTATTTTTCAGCGAAACCAGAGCTTACATGGCGCTTCTGATGGGCGCCGCCATGGCTGTCATCATGCTGAGTTTCATGCTCAAGATGCACACGGACCGCACCATGAACGCTTGCATCTACTTGGGCAGCATCGTGGTTTTTTCCGTAACGCTGTGGCTGGTCCGCAGCCAAGCAACCGTTGAGGATGTGTCGTACATGAAAGCGATGATTCCCCACCATTCCATCGCGATCCTTACCAGCACCCGCGCTCATATTTCGGATCAGCGTGTCCGCGATCTCGCCGATGAGATCATCGAAGCCCAGCGCAGGGAAATAACTGAAATGAAGGCGCTGATAGCCGACCTCGAAGGCCAGCCGTAACCACGGCGCGGGCAACAGAAAAAAGTAGCTGCGATAGAAGGCGGCTAAGTTAGAGACTTAGATAATGGAAGCCCGCTTTCATCACCTCGCCCAGGTCAATATCGCCCGCATGCGAGCGCCGCTCGACGATCCTTCCATGTCGGACTTCGTCTCCCGCATTGATGAGATCAACGCTCTTGCCGAAAACGATGCGGGCTTCGTCTGGCGTTGGAAGGACCCGGATAACGGTCCGTTCAACGATCCCACGCTTCTTTTTAATCTCTCCGTCTGGATATCCGTGGATGCTCTACGCGCCTACGCTTATCGCAGCGACCACGCGCAACTCTTCCGCGAGCGGGTCAAGTGGTTCCTGCCGCCCAATGGCCCGACCCTCGCCCTGTGGTGGATCCCCGCTGGACATCGCCCGACTCCGGCCGAGAGTAAGGAACGCCTCGAACACCTCGCCGAGCACGGTCCCACGCCCGTCGCCTTCTCCTTCAAGCAGCCCTTTGCGCCCCGTTGACGCGACCGTCCCTTCGCGCGGTCTAGAATGTTAGAACTTTGCGCTTGCTGGAGATCGCCCGTCTCTTCCTTCGCTTCGGGTTCGTCGCCTTTGGCGGCCCCGCCGCGCACATCGCCATGATGGACGATGAGTTCGTCGAACGCCGCAAATGGGTGAGCCGTCAGCATTTCCTCGACCTCGTCGGCGCAACCAATCTTATCCCTGGGCCCAACTCCACCGAGATGGTCATGCATCTCGGTTATGAGCGCGGCGGCTTCCTGGGCATGGTCGTCGCCGGCGTCAGCTTCATCCTGCCCGCCGCGGGCCTCACGGGGATTCTCGCCTGGGCCTACGTCGAATACGGCGCCCTGCCCGCCGTCGAACCCTTCCTCGTGGGCATCAAGCCCGCCGTCATCGCCATCATTCTTGCCGCTCTGTGGAAACTCGGCGGAAAGGCCGCCAAAGGCTGGCGGCTGGGGCTCATCGGCGCCTCGGCGGCAGTGGCATCGCTTCTCGGAGCCGGCGAGATCGTCACTCTCGCGGTCACCGGCGTGCTGGGAACCATCTGGCTGCACACCTCCCGCAGCGAAGCGGCCGCCGCCGGCGTCATCATCCTGCTGTCTCAAACCAAACGGCAAGTTTTTGCCGCCGCCGCAGCAGCAGGGGCCGCCGCATCCGCACTCTCGCTCACGAAACTCGGCCTGTTCTTTCTCAAGATCGGGTCGATTCTTTACGGCAGCGGCTACGTGCTCATCGCTTTCCTGGAGGGCGGACTGGTCGACG
>CAMPKL010000555.1 GCA_946887065.1 uncultured Bryobacterales bacterium | reverse complement strand
CCGCCCGCGGCGGCGATCGGCGCCACGGTTCTGTTGTTGAGGCTCGCGGAGGCGAACGGATTAGTGTGAGGCTAGCGGCCCTGGAGCAGCAGCGGCTGCTGGAACTGCGTGAGACCCCGACTGGTGGGGTAGAAGACGAGCATGGCCACGGGGGCGCCGTCGCGGAGCCCTAGCATTTCTTCCACCGAGCGCATGGATTCCACGGCGCCGTAGAGGAGCAAGCCCCAAGCGTCGTCATTACCGGAGACGGTGATGCGGCGGACTAAAGCTGATTCGCCCGCGTCGGCCATCAGTCCAATGCCGCCGCGCGTCAACCGTTCATCCTTCCAGTGATCGACGCCGAAGCCGTTCACCAGGGTAGTAATCTGGTCGCCCACAAGACGAACCGAGACTCCATTGAAGTCGTCCGCCTTTGCCAGGTGAGCTGGGATTTCGATCGGCTGCGAGAACGATTCGCGAACGCCATCGACCACAGCTTGGCGTACGAGGGAGAAGCGCGGGGAGTCGGCGGATCCCTCCATGTTCAGCTTGTAGCGGTAGTAGTTGGCGGTGTCGGCGGTGCGGACAGTCCAGCCCATCGCGCCGCTCTGCACTCGCGTCTCGAAGTCGAACCGGTAATCCTGCAATTCGTTCGTTGAGGACAGGATGGAGAATCCGCGCGTGACCGTGGCCCATCCGGCCGGATCGACGTGAAGCGAATTGGCTCCCTCCCATCTGTCGAGACCATTCGAGAAATCGTCGACGATGAAAAAGGCGGCGCGTTCCTTCATCGGCGTGGACAATTGGCGCATGATGCCTGCGACCGGCTCGGTGGCGCGTTCCAAGCTGGCTCGGGTCCATGCGCTCCAGGGCACATTCACCGTGCTGGCGAGAAGCAGGACCATGACGACGGCGACGGCGCGCGAAAACTGCTTGCTGAGGAATAGACCTTCGACCGCTTGCCAGAACCAAATCCTGCGCGGAGTTTCTTCAGCAATCGGCGGGAGTTCCGTCCGGCTGTCGCTCAGCCCCAAGTCGATATCACCGGCTTGTCCCCAGTCGGTCGACGAATCGCGGCCCTTGCGGGCGAACAGCGTCGATACCGGGGCAGGCGTCTCGGGAGCGAGGATGCGGCTGCGGCCGCCCGCGCCGGGTGATAGCAGCGAATGCCAGAGCGGCTCGCTCGTGGTCTTCGTTACGGCGTCCAGGCTCGCAAATTCAGGCTCAACGAACACAGGAATGGGCGAGGCTCCGGTAGCGGCAACCGCCATGGCCAGATTCTGGCGCGAGAGCAGGCGTGCCGGCGTCAGCTGGATTCTGGGCAGGCGCACTGGCGCTCGGCGCAGCGCTTTGATGTGCGGAAACGAGGCAGGTTTCAGCTCCTGGCGGTCCAGTTTCGGCTCCAGTTGCAGGAACGTTTCCACGGCACAGAACTGCGTCGCTTGGCTCGTTCCGTGTCCTGTTCCGCTTCGCTGTCTCAATTCGCCGTTCATCTTGGTTGAGGCGGTGAGACTTCACGGTTTCCCGTGGACTCCCCCTCTCCTGTGCCCTCATAGTAGGGTCGGAAGGGGAACCTTACAATTGGCTTTTCACTCTATTCTGAAGTTACGACGAAGGCCTTAGGCGGCTAGGCATTTGCCCTGGAACTTTGGTTCCATTGCGGCCTGATCGTTGTTTAGAATCAGCAATTTACGTAGACAGCAGCGCCGGCTGGCCCGATCTGTATCTATCTTGCGCCAGTCAGCGCCGCCTGGAAACACTCCGAATACCTGATATTTGATTCGGGGCGCACCGAGATGGGAATAAGCGCGTTCCGCCGCGGGGCTCGCGCTAGAGAAAACGCATTGCGTTAGGGATATCACCTTGGCCGGCGGAAGCAGGCGACTCGCTCCGTTGGGCCGCTGTTCCAAACCTTGCTCGCAGTGGGTATAGGACTTGTCCCCAGAATGCTTCGGGAACTCCTGCCTCAGGAACGCCGACCCGCTGGGGACGCTTGGCGGCGGGCATGTAAAACGTTCCAAACACGATGTCCCATAGCGGGAATAACCCGGCGAAATTTTTTCCCCGGGATTCAGCGTGCGCGCTGTGGTGCCAGCGGTGAAAGACGGGGCTAGCGAGAACATAGCGGAAGGGTCCAAACGACCAATTCACGTTGGCATGAAGGAGAAAAGCGTGCACGGCCAACAGAGGCAGGAATGAGGCGAGCAGCAAGGGCGAGAAGCCGGCCAAGACGAAGGGTATGCCGCGCAGGAGGCGTCCCAGAAAGTCGTTGAGCGGATGCAAGCGGACGGTGCTCATCCAATCCATTTCTTCCGAACTGTGGTGAATCGCGTGAATGGACCAGAGGCCCCGGTGCAGCAGCCGATGCGTCCAATAGCCGATGAAGTCGCCGATAACGAGGACCAGGATTGCTTGTTCGAGATGGGGAAGCCGGCTTACCGGCCCCCATCCGTGGAGCCAGATGTCAGAGGCCAAGGGAATCCCCGCCAGCCAGTAGAGTCCCACGACGGTTGCGGCAAGGATGACGCGGCCCAGGTTTTGAGTGATGAGCGGCGTGAACAGCAAATACCAGGCATCGATCGCCCAACCCTTTCTGAATCTGCGCTGAGAAGGCTGGTTGGGCCAGAAAAACTCAAGGATTGCAAAGGCCGAAGCCAACAAGCAGGCGGCTAGGGCCAGCTTGGCGGCAAGAAGAATCGCGAACGCAGCCACAAGTTCATCGTAGGGAATCCGGTTCAAGGCGCGGAGCGGCCCGAAAAAAGAAAGACCGCCGGCCCTCTCGGGGCGGCGGTCTTCTGGCTAAGAGTTGCCGGATGGCTAGCGGCTCCGGCCTCGACCTGTGCTTGTTGAATAACTCGTCTCGGCGACGCGTTTGACGCGGCCCTTGCCGCCCGTTCTGCCGCCGCCCGAGGTGCAGCGTCCGAACTCGACCGTGATGTCGTAATTCTGCGCTGCAGACAGCGTGCAAGTGTTGCCGCCCGACGCATCGCATCCGGTAATGGACTGTACGCAGGAACTGCCGGTCGCGACGGCCGTCAAAGTGAGCGGCGCCCACTGATTGACGTCGATGGTGGTGGTGCAGCCGCCGGGGCAGCTAATGCCGAGCGGTTCGAGATCCACGGTTCCGCGGCCTGCGATTGCGATTCGAACATCGACAGTCGTGGTCGAGGGGGGCGGAGGATTCGTGGTTGGAGGAACAACGGTGAGCCCAACCACGCCTTGAGCGGCTCCGGGCTGCGCGCCGCGACCGGCCATGGCTCTCACGCCATAGGCCTTGGTCTGTGCCGGCAGCATGAGCGGAGTCGCGATAAGGGAGGTCGTTGCGGTGGCGCCCGGCGCGAGGGTGAATCCGGGATTCGCGATTGCTGCAGACACTTCGCTGGTCGGTTGCCCGTTGAATAGGGCGTCGG
>CAMPKL010000554.1 GCA_946887065.1 uncultured Bryobacterales bacterium | reverse complement strand
CACCGTCCACGTGTGCACGGCCAGGAAGGCGAAGGCAACCAACGCGCCGGCCGCAGCGTCTCGTATTGTTAGTCGTTATCGGTGTCTCGAACGGTCCCTGTTCCGCAGAAACTGCGACTGGAAATGATAAGATGCCCGAAGCTATGAAACGCCGCCGCTTCATCAAAACAATGGCTACGGCGTCGGCAATGCCGGCGGCACTGGCTGCTCAAGCCCCGGCGGCAGCGACCGCGCCGGCGCCGCCTCTCGAACTCTCCAGCTTTGACGAGGCCGCCGACCCACTGCCGGGGTTTTTCAGCGCCCATCAGTTCGCGGCCTTAACCCGCGTCAGCGAATTGTTATTTCCCAGATATGGCGAAATGCCCGGCGCCATCGAAGTCGGCGCGCCTGCTTTCCTCGACTTCTTAATCAGCGAATCGCCCGAGGCCGATCAGCAGATCTACCTCGACGGGCTAGACGCCCTCAACTTCCAGGCCGCCATGCGTTTCGACAAACCTTTCGCCGAAGTCGACGAGGCGCAGGCTCACGAGTTGCTCGCGCCTCTGCGCCAACCTTGGACGCCCGAGCCCTCGACCGATCCCCTCACCGTTTTCCTGCAGCGCGCCAAAGACGACGTACGCACCGCCACCGTCAACACCCGACCGTGGGCCGAGGCCCTGGCCTCTCGGGGAGGCGGCGGCCGGCGCATGAGCGGCAGCGGACAATACTGGCTCCCCTTGGACTAATCATGGCTGCTGAATACGACGTCATTATTGTTGGCTCCGGCGCCTCCGGCGGCATGGCCGCTTATACGCTCACGCAAAAGGGCGCCAAGTGTCTTGTGCTCGAAGCAGGCCCTCTGCCCGACTTCGAAAACGGCATCGAGCGCCGCAACGTGTGGGATCTTCCCTATCGCGGCTTCGGTAAACCCGGCCTCAACCCGCACATCTTCCAAGCCAACGAGTTCAACGCCAACCAATGGGCAGGCGAGCAGAAGAACCCTTACACCCACCCCAAAGGCAAGCCTTTTAACTGGGTCCGCGTGCGCATGGTCGGCGGCAAGTCCAACTTCTGGGCGCGCATGTCCTTCCGATTGAGCGACTACGAGTTCAAGGGCAAAGACCACGACGGCTTCGGCGAAAACTGGCCCATCAGCTACGCCGACCTCAAGCCTTACTACGACCGCGTCGAGCCGCTCTTCCGCGTCACCGGCATCAACGAAGGTTACAAGCAATTGCCTGACGGCGTTTTCGTCGAAGACAAGTCGCCGTACAGCGAGTCCATCCTGCGATTCAAAGCCGCCGCTGCCAAGCGCGACATACCCGTCACCAAGATTCGCCGCGCCGCCGGGGAAGGCCGCTTGGCCAGTTCCTTGAATTTGCTTCTACCTACGGCCCTTGCCACCGGCAATCTGAAAATCGTCACCCACGCCGTCGCCCGCGAAGTCACCACCGACCCCAAGACCGGTCTGGCCAACGGCGTCAGCTTTGTCGACTCGCGCTCCGGCCGGGACATGCACGCCAAAGCGCGCATCGTTGTCCTCGGCGCATCCTGTTTAGAAAGCACACGCCTTTTGTTGAACTCGGGCATCGCCAACTCCAGCGGCGTCCTCGGCCACTATCTGTGCGATCAGTTCTACATCACGCGTTCGGTGCAAGCCGTCGTTCCCGAAGCGATGAACGGCGCCGCGGCGCGCGGCCTCATGGGCGGCGGCGGATACATTCCGCGCTCCACCAATCTCACGCCCGGCAAGCAAGAGAAGAACTATCTGCGCGGCTACGCCCTCGACTTCAACAGCGGCAACACGCCCGACGCCAAGCTGTTCCCGTCCTACGGCGAGCAGTTGCAGAAGGACATCGAAGCTCATCAAGGCAGCGGGTTCTCTTTCACCCTCATGGGCGAGGCTCTGCCGCGCTACGAGAACCACGCCCGCATCTCCGACGACGTCGTCGATGCATGGGGCATCCCCGCGCTGCACGTCGACGCCGCCTATGGCGAAAATGAAATCAACATGGCCAAGGACGCCATCAACACCATCGGCGAAGTCTGCGAAGACGCCGGCTTCCGCGTCCTGAGCAAGACGCCCAAGTGGTTCCCCTTCGGCTACTCCATTCATGAAGTGGGCACCTGCCGCATGGGCGACGATCCAAACAAGAGCGTGCTCAACAAGTACAATCAATCACACGACGTCAAAAATCTCTTCGTCGTCGACGGCAGCAGCTTCGTCACCGCCGGATCGCAGAATCCGACCATGACGATTCTGTCGTTATCCATGCGCGCCTCCGAGTACATGGCCGAAGAGATGAGGAAAGGAAATCTGTGAAGCGGTGGTTCTTCAGTTCTCTCGTTCTTTTGACGGCGATTCTCGCCGTCGTCGGCTTGGCGCCGTCGCAGGAGACGCTGCGCGGGCCGGTACAGCCTCTGCCCTTTAGCCACAAGCAACACGCCGGCGCGCTCAGTCTCGACTGTAAGATGTGCCATGTCAATCCGGATCCGGGCGAGTTGATGACTTACCCCGCCACGGCCACCTGCATGACCTGCCACTCGGCTATTAAGACCGACAGCCCGCACATACAGGAGCTAGCCAAGGCCGCCGCCGAAGATCGCCCGATCGAGTGGGTGCGCGTCTATCAGATCCCCGGCTTCGTTTACTTCAGCCATCGCACTCACCTAGCATCCGGCGCGACTTGCCAGAAGTGCCACGGCGAGGTCCAGACCCGCGAGCGTGTCTTCGTCGACGGCGATATCACCATGTCCGGCTGCATGAACTGCCACGTCGAAAACAACGCGAGCATCGACTGCAACTTCTGCCACGATCAGCTTTAAACTGTCAGGCAACCATGCGGCCCTGGCTTCTCATCCTCCCGCTCGCCCTCGCGGGAATTTCGTGTACTCCGTCGTCCGACTCACGCAAGGCCCCGACCTCCGGCTATGACACGTGGAGCTTCTACGGCGGCACGCAAGAGCAGATACGCTACTCGCGCCTCTCGCAGATCACGCCCGAGAACGTCTCGCAACTCGCAGTCGCTTGGACTTACGACACCGGCGACGCCTCCGAACGCTCCGAGATGCAGAGCACGCCCATCGTCGTTGACGGCGTCCTCTACTCGATTAGTCCCAAGCTACGCATCTTCGCCCTCAATGCCGCCACCGGCGAAGAAGTCTGGTCGTTCATTCCGCCTTCCGATCGGCCGCTCAACGGACGCCGCGCCAGGGGCGTCATGTACTGGACCGACGGCGCGCAGTCGCGCATCTATGCCGCCGTCGAACACCGTTTCTTTTCGCTCGACGCCGCCACTGGAAAACCCGACACCGCCTTTGGCCAAGGCGGCTTCATCGATCTGCGCGAGGGCTTCGACCGCCCGCTCGAATCCTTCAGCATTTCCGTCAATACTCCGGGCGTCGTCTATGGC
>CAMPKL010000553.1 GCA_946887065.1 uncultured Bryobacterales bacterium | reverse complement strand
AGCGGTTCTCCTGTTCTGGAATCGACCGCCGCCAAGGCCCCGCTGTCGTCTCCGTAGATCACCAGGCCGCTCGCCGTTCCCAACACGCCGCCCCAGCTTGTACCCGGGCCCGCCTGCGGAACTTCCCACTTGATGTCGCCTGTTGCGATATCGATCGCGCGAAGGATCTTCTGCGGCTTCTTGTCCGGCGCGTACTGCCGTGAGCCGCCGAAGTACCCCTTGCCTGCCTCCCATTCATTGGGCCGCTTGGTGAAGATATCGCAGGCCTCAAGCGTCTGCAGATAGTACAGGCCGGTCTCGTGGCTGAACGCCGTTGAGTACCAATTCGTCGCCCCCAGCAAAGAGGGACAAGTTTCTTGGCCTTCGGTCGACGGTTCCGTTCCCGGAACCTTCATCGGACGGCCCTTCTCATCAAGCCCCGTCGCCCAGGTCAGATTGTTGACGAACTTTTTACCCAACAGAAACTCGCCCGTCTCTCTATCCAGCACGTAGAAGAATCCATTGCGCGCCGCATGCAACAGCAGCTTTCGTTGTTCGCCCTTCCACAACCGATCCACCAGCACAAACGGTTGCTCGGCATCCCAATCCCAGACATCGTGAGGCGTGTATTGGAAATACCACCTCATCTCGCCTGTCTTCGCGTCCAGCGCCAACATCGAGTCCGAATACAGGTTGTCGCCCAAGCGGTAGTCGCCGTTCAGGTCGGGACCGGGATTGCCGGTTTGCCAGTAGACCAGACCCAATTCCGCATCGTAGTTGCCGGTAAACCAGGCCGCCGCGCTCGGGTGCGCAATGCCGCCGCCTTGCCACGTCTCCGAGCCAGGCTCGCCTTCTAGAGGCACGGTCCAGGTGCGCCAAACCTCGTCGCCGGTACGCTGGTCGAAAGCTTCAATATAGACGAGCACGCCTTCGTCGACGCCGGCTGTTCCTGAAACGACCAGATCACCCACGATCAGCGGCGCTGAGGTCGCGTTATAGTTCTGCCGCCAATCCGCCATCTCCGTATCCCAGATCGGCTCACCCGTAAAGCGGTTCAAGGCGATGATGTGGGCGTGATCGGTGACCATGAACAGCCGGTCCCCCGACACCGCAACGCCGCGGTTGATGCCTCCGGCCGCGTTGCCGATCAGCCCTTCCGTGCGCTCAATCTGGTAGTGCCAAATCCGCGCGCCCGTGCCGGCATCCAGCGCCCAACATTCGTTGGCGCTGGTGACGTACATCACGCCGCCGATTACGATCGGCGTCGTCTGCGACTGACCGACGCCGGGCATGGTGAAAGTCCATTTCGGCGCCAGCCGATGAACGTTGTCCTGATTCACTTGGGTCATCGTGCTGAAACGATTGCCGTCCAGCCCGCCGTGGTAAGTCGACCAGTCCTGCTCGCTCGTCGCCCGGCGATAGGTGTCCCCTTCCTTACGCAACAGAACTAACCGGCCGTAGTCGTTGAGCAATTGCAGCGACCAGTTGCTCTGGTTCATCACTTCGCCGCTAAGCGTTTCGCCGTCGATGGTCCGTACCGTGATGCGCTCGCGCGGTTGCGTCGGCGGTTCGAAAGTATGCAAGTACGCCACCAGATTGGCCAGTTCCTCATCCGCCAGTTGGAACCCCGGCATGCCGCTATTGGGGAAGCCTTCGCGCACGACGGTCGCCAGAGCCGCGTCATCCTTACCCTGGACGCGATCCGTAATCCGCGGCCCCAACTCGCCGCCCATCCCGCCGCTGCCGTGGCAGCCCGTGCACCGTGTTTCGAAGACGGTCTGACCCGCAGCGGCGTCCTGTGCCGTGGCCGCAGTTCCGCTGAAAAGCAGGCTTCCGCCTGCCAGGATGAGCGCTGAAATTCTCATGAGGTTCTTTCCTGTTCGGCCCAAAAGGTCCGTCTGTCAGTTTGATCCCTACCGTCCAGTCATCGCAACCTTGCCTCTACGCCACCCGAGCCCAGCCGCGTGAGCGGCGGGTTTTGCAGTGGGAAAAGATCGGATGCTTTCTCCGACGCTAGGACCCGACGCTTACGCGTCTGGGCTCGGGTCGCGACGGACCTTATGGCGGGGTAGGGGTAGGGGGTTCGGCGGCGTTGCGAAGAGAGACCCCAAGGCTCCCCAGATGAGGAGCCCTTTGGAGCGCGAGGGATCGGAATTGCGTATGGATCGATCCTAGCGACTGGCTTTGACCGCGCGCCCGAGACCCTATAACACCCCGTGTCAAGCGATCAGCCTGCCTATAGCAAAAAGGCGGCCCCCGCTTCGATGAAGACGGGGGCCGCCGGTTGATGTTACGTTACCCGCTTAGAACATGAAGCGCAGCGCGAACTGCATTTGACGGGCTGAGCCGCCGGAAGTACCGGTGATCACGCCGAAGTTGCTGTTGCCCTGCGTCGAGTTCGGGTTGCTGAACTGCGGCGAGTTCCACAAGTTGAAGGATTCGGCGCGGAACTGCACCTTCGTGCCTTCGGTGATTTGGAAGTCCTTGAACAACGAGAAATCGAAGTTGAACCGCGGCGGTCCAATGTTCGAGTAGTTGCCCAGGTTGCCGAACGTCCCCGGCGTCGGGTCCGTAACGGCGCTCGTGTCGAACCACAGGTCAGGCCCGCGGCCGGCCGAAGGCGCGTCGTTCGGGTTCATGCCCGAAACGGCGTCGGGGCGGGTCGTACCGAACGAACCGACGGCGTTATTGGTGCCGAGATTGAAGTAGTTGCCGGTCTGCAGCACGTAGATGCCGTTGAACTGCCAGCCGCCTACCAGGGCATTGGTTACCCTGTTGTCGAACTGGAAGGGCAATTCGTAAAGGAAGCTGTTCGACAAGCGATGACGAATGTCAAAGCTGGCGTGTGCATATTCCTCCGAGAGGTGTGTGTCGCGCTGTCCAGGTCCGCCCGACAGAGTCGTGCCGACGTCGCTCAGCGCATGGCCCCAGGTGTAGGACGACAGGAACTGCAGGTTGTTCGAGAAGCGCTTCTCGAGTTTTGCGGTGAAGGCGTGATACGTCGAGCGGCCGAAGTTGTTCGCTTCTTGGGTGCCGCTGTTGTTCAACGCCTTGATGATCCGGCGGGCCGGCGCCGACGCGTTCGGGTCCGGACTGTTGATCGGCCGGTTCGGATCGTTCAGGACCAGCAGGCGGTTGCCCTTCGATCCGATGTAACCCAACTCCAAGACGGTGCTCCAACCCAGATCTTTCTGTATGTTGACGTTCCACTTGTTGACCAAAGGCCAACGGCGCCCGGGGTTCGAAGTACGGAACGAGATCGGCGCCGGCAACGAGAACGTGTTGATCGGGAAGCCGTCCGAGAAGGTGTGAATAAAGGGATTGCGGTCCGTCGAGACGTCGGCGTCGAACCGCGTCTGCTGATTGAACGGAACGTTCTCGCCGCGGTTCGGGCTGCCGCCTTCGTTCTCCTCGGCGCCGTAGAAGATGCCGTAGG
>CAMPKL010000552.1 GCA_946887065.1 uncultured Bryobacterales bacterium | reverse complement strand
CAAGCGAAGCACAGCCCGCAGATCCGGCGGCAGGGGAAGAGAACCAATGTCGAAGGTCGCGTCGCCGTCTACCGCTCTAGGCCCGACGCCGATGGATCACCGAGACTCTCAAGAACTCTCGATCCTCTCGCCGCACAAGCAGCTCGTAGACCGGAGAAGGGCTCAACTACCCAACGATGGAGTCCTTCGAGAACACGGATGAGCAGGCGACCACAGCCATCAGGAGAGAGAGAATCCTTCGCGATCGGGAGTACACGCGTCGGCGACCTGAGGTGGATGATGGCTATTCCGGCCGGGTTCGCTCAGCTCGCCTTGCTGGCCTCGTCGAACCGCTTGACGAAGCTGACCAGGCTGACCTCTAGGGCCCGGCAAACGAGCTGGAGTTCGAGAAGATCTCGGCGGCGTTCGCTTGATTCGTATTTGCTGACGAAAGACTGGGGAACGCCTAACGAATCAGCCAAGGCAACTTGCGCGAGACCCGCATCCTTGCGAAGGTCTCTCAACATCGACAGCAGCAGAGGCTTGTGCGCTTCGCCGATGTTGCCTTGCCCATATCCGAAAGCAGGGTGGGAAGTCGTTGATCGGTGTCCCAAAATCGGATACTGTCGAGTCAAGATGGCTGCCTCCAAGCAAGAATCCCCGAACGCCGGCCAGCTATGGGCTGGAGAGATCAAGCTGGCATTTCATGTGCCGAAGGAACTGACGCCAAGCGAGGATCAGCAATTGGCGAAGAGCTTGGAGGACTTGTCCGAGAAGTTCAAGGCGCAAGCGGAGGCTGCTCTCCCTCAAGGTTGCCGGATCGACGTACAAGTCTCTTAGATTTAGGAATTGACGCTCCAGCCTCAGGCGTCGTCGTTGTCCCACCAACACAGTCATTCAGGAACCGGCCAAGAAACCGGCCATCTGGCGGACCTGCAGGACACTTAAGTCTAAGTCAAACAAATGATAATATGTAAGTTGTGAGCGAATCTAAAGAGGACGAAGAAGCGGCCACAAGTTCGCCTGATCGGCAAGAGCCGGTCTCGCTCATGGAGCCGTTGACAATCGCCGAAACCTCGCGTCATCGGGCCGCGCTGACCGACCTCGCCTTCGATCTCGCCCAACAAGCCGCCGGCTTCCGGCGCAGCCTTCCCCCCAGCCTGCTGTCTTCCCTCGCCGATCTGGTGCGCTCGATGAACTGCTATTACAGCAACCTGATCGAGGGGCACGATACGCACCCGGTCGATATTGAACGCGCCTTAAAGGAGGACTACAGCCGAGACGCGAAAAAACGAGACTTGCAGATGGAGGCCCGCGCCCATATCGCCGTCCAGAAATGGATCGATCAAGGCGGACTTCGAGGCCACGCAACCATGTCGGGCAGTATCTGCGAGATTCATCGGCGCTTCTGCGCACTGCTCCCCGAAGAGATGCTCTTCGTCGAGGATCCGCACACCAAGGAGCGCCTACCGGTCGTACCCGGTCAACTGCGCACGCGCGACGTCGAAGTGGGCAGTCATCTCGCCGTCAGTCCCGGCGCCGTGCCGCGCTTCCTAGAGCGCTTCGACGAAGTCTACGGGCGACTCGGTAAGACGGACGCTATTGTCTCTGCCGCCGCCGCGCATCACCGATTGTTGTGGATTCACCCATTCCTCGATGGCAATGGCCGCGTGGCGCGTCTGATGTCGCATGCGACGTTGCTGGATCAACTCGATACCGGCGCGGTCTGGTCGGTCGCCCGTGGTCTGGCTCGCAACGTCCGCGAATACAAGCAACATCTGGCGGCTTGCGACGTCCCCCGACGCGACGATCTCGACGGACGCGGCAATCTGGGCGAAGAGGCCCTGGCGGAGTTCACGCGTTTCTACCTGACGATAGCGATCGATCAAGTCAAATTCATGGAAAGCCTGATGCAGCCGGACCGCCTGAGGACACGCATTCTGCTGTGGGCCGAAGAAGAGATCCGGCTGGCATTCCTCCCTCCCCAATCCAGCGCCATCCTGGAAGCCGTGCTTTACCGCGGCGAGCTGCCGCGCGGCGACGCCCCGCAAACCATTGGCGGCAGCCAACGCAACGCCAGACGGATCGTCGCGGCGCTGATCGACAAAGGCGTGCTGGCATCCGAAAGCTCGCGGGCTCCGCTGCGTCTCGTCTTCCCGGCCGCGCTTGCCTCACGCTGGATGCCGGGCCTGTTCCCGGAACAGACGGACAAGGACTGAAGGCTTCGGAGCGCGGCAATGAGGGGGCGTTGGGATGGACGGTCCCAGACTCTTCGGTACCTGTCACGTTCTCTGGCAGCGATTCAGCCGTCACAACTTTTGGGGAGCCGGCCTCCTTGCCAAGGTCCCGAAGCGTGGCTGCGGGCTGTCGGGATTGATATGTTTAGCTATATCGCTGACCATTATTAATATGCAACCACGTATTGCATACAGCTATTTCAACGTGCGAAACTATATTTCGGAAGGGAACCAATATGCCATCGCACGTCACGACAAGTCGCCAAACCGGATTACCTGCCGAGATGCGGCGAGTGCTTGCAGCCGCCCGGCAAAAACGGGGATGGAGTCAACTGGCGCTCGGGAAGCAACTCGGATTACCCCAGGTCCATATCTCCGGCATCGAAACCGGCAAGGTAACGCCGCGCTACAACACGCTGCTCGACCTGGTGCGCGTACTCGATCACGATCTATTATTGGTTCCGCGGGAGTTGGCGCCCACAGTTCAGGCTCTCATTCACGACTACCGCACCCCAGGCTCAGATGAGGAAGAGGACGGGGAGCGTTCTCTGTACGCCAGCGAAGACGACGAGGGGCAAGGTGATGCGTCCTGAACTGAACAGCGTGAAGTCCCTGTCCGTACATCTTCAAGGCCGACGGATCGGGGTGATCAACCGGCTGGCCGGGGACCGTCACCTGTTCGCCTTCGAGCAGGATTACGTCGACGATCCAGACCGGCCCACTCTGAGCCTCTCCTTCAAGGGGAGGACCGGCGGATTGGTGACAGCGGTACGTCCTGTGACCCGAAGGCTGCCGCCGTTCTTCTCAAACCTGCTGCCGGAAGGGCATCTGCGCAGTTATCTGGCGCAGAAGGCCGATGTAAACCCAGAGCGCGAATTCTTCTTGATGGCGATGTTGGGCGGCGACGTTGCCGGCGCGGTCACCGTCAAGCCGTTTGATGGGACCGCCGACGTTGACGACGGCAATGACATCGTCGACGAGGGTCATCATGACGGTAAGGGGAGTGGTGAGCGTGCGGACGTTTTGCGTTTTTCCCTTGCCGGAGTGCAATTGAAATTCTCCGCCATCCTGGAATCCTCCGGCGGTCTGACGATTCCGGCGCACGGCGTCGGCGGTTCGTGGATCGTCAAGCTGCCTTCTACTCAATTCGACGCCGTTCCCGAGAATGAATACGTGATGCTTGTGCTGGCTCGGGCAGTCGG
>CAMPKL010000551.1 GCA_946887065.1 uncultured Bryobacterales bacterium | reverse complement strand
CGAACTCTTCGTCGTCCACGGCGTATCCTTGTCGCCGCACCTTCTTCAGTTCCTCAAGGAGAGCGTGCTGGGTCACGATCGTGCGCGGCGTAAATCGCTTTAGCTCCAGCAGGTCCAACACTGACGTGAGTTCATGGGAGTTGAGACCTGCCAGCATGCACTTGCCCAATGAAGACGAATGGGCCGGGGTGCGCCTGCCGACGGTGGCGGGCGTTCGCAGTGTCTTCGGACTTTCCACCGCGCACAGCGAAACAACCTCGCCATCACGGAGCACTCCCAGATGGGCCGTCTCACCCGTCTCAGCGACAAGCCTAGTAAGGTAGACTCCGGCGTGCGCCGCCAGGCCCTCGGCATCCGCCGCCTTCTGGCCCAACTCAACGAGCTTTATGCCCAGTTGGTAGCGGCCGGTATTCGGCGCCCGTCGGACGAACTCGCGGCGCTCCAACGCCGACAAGAGGCGATGCACCGTTGACTTGCTGAGTCCGAGATCGACCGTAATCTGGGTCACCCCCAACTCCGGGCCGTTCGCCGCGATGCATTCGAGGATGTCGCAAGTGCGGTCCAAGACTTGAACGCGGTACGGCGAAATGCTGGTCTTGTCAAAAGAGGCCATGGATAACCCCTTCAAGAAAAAAATGGAACGCCGGTATCAAGATGTGGGACATCCGCTGTCCCCTACGACCTTAGCTCCGGTCGCCCGGGAAGAGTACGTTACGAACCGTAGCGAACGGTAGCAGCGCGGGAGCAAACCAATCAAAACGCGCCAAAAAAGAAGTCCCCTCTACGCGGTGGTGCTAGCTCTCCGTACAACACGGCGGCGCCCTCGATTTCGTCCATGTCGCGCTGAACCGGAAGGATGAGGGACGCCGGCCCGAAAAGAACATGGGGTGTATTTCAGCGGTAGGCCGGAACGTACCATCGGACGATCAGCTAGAATAGCTCCCGGGACGGCGCTCCGTTCCTCAAACGGATCAGGGTTTAACATACAGAGTCATGGCCACTGCCGAGACGCAGGAATTCAGTGAGCACGCCATCCGGGAGCAGCTTGACCGCCTCACGCGAAGCGACGTGCTCAAGCGCTCTCGACGGCTCCAGCAATTCCTTCGCTATGTCACCGAAGTGACGCTCGCCGGACAGGCGAGCACGATCAACGAATACCTACTCGGCGTTGAAGTATTTGAGCGCGGTCCAGACTACAACGCAGCGGACGATTCGATCGTTCGACGCCAAGCCCATGCACTGCGGCACAAACTGACCGAGTATTACGCCACCGAAGGCAAGCAAGATCCCATTCGAATCGAGATCCCTCTTGGTCACTACGTTCCCGTCTTCGAACGAAACGATGCGGCCCCGGAGCCCGACCCAGTAACCGCAGCATTGATGCCCGACAGCGCCGCGCCTCCGGGCAAGCCGGCACGTTTCACCGCCGCCGCGATCGCGGTCTTCGCCGTCCTCGCTTTGGTTCTGGCATTCTGGCTGGGTCAGGAATTCGCATCTTCGCGATCGTTGGCGGAGAGTCCGCGGGCTGACGCGCCCGTATCAGCCGTCATAAGGGAACTGTGGCAGCCATGGTTGGACGCTAGCCGCGCCCCGCTGATTGTCTTCAGCAGCCCCATGACGGCTGTAGTCAAACATTACCCTCTGCCGCTGTCGCCCGACTCGGATCCGCCTCGTTTGGCGGTACCGGATGAGCTTGATAAGCCCTTCCGCGAGAGGCTTGGTCTGGGCCAGGACGGATACCTCTATCTGTCGCCGACGACTTCGGAAACAAAGAGCGGCGAATCGCTCGGAGCAGTTCAGTTGGCGAATCTGTTCGCTGCCAGTAGTATGCCGATCCGAGCCACTACGTCGGCTTTGCTTACCTGGGAAGAATTTCGCCAAGAGAATATCGTTCTATTCGGGCACAACGAGCAGAACGCCTGGATGGATCCGCTGCTGGCGGACTACCCGCTACGGCTGCAGGCGACCTCAGGCGGGCTCCAGCGGCGCATTGTTAACGTCAAGCCGGAGGCAGGCGAGCCCGGCTTTTATCAAATCGACTACCCCTCCGGCGGCGAGCAATCGACGATTGAGTACGCCCTCGTTTCCATGTTGCCCGGAACGGACGGTTTGCACGAGTTGCTCCTCGTCAGCGGCCTGAACACGCAGGCGACCCTCATGGCCATCGAGTTCCTGACCAAAGAAGAGCGTGCGGCGCAGCTGATCGACGAACTGCGCGCGCAGGCGCCCGGCCATCGTGGAGCCTGGCATTTTCAGATCGTTCTAAAAGCGGAAGTGCGCGAAGGCGTACCTACCGGCGGAGCCATAGAGTTGACCCGCGTCATCGGGGAGCAACCGCTTACGCGAAGCCTGCACTAGCGCCCGGACGACTCTCCTTACTCTGGGATCTTGCGTTGCCACCGTTCAGACAGGTAATAGGCGGCAGGCGCTTCTTCGTTGGCGAACGCGCCAAAAAGAGTCCGCTGAAGTGAGCTATAGGGCAAGTAGTCCTTGGAATCAACGAGCGTGTAGCCGGATCGCAATTGGTCCGTAATCGTAGGTTGCATCAGGCCGAGCGAAACGCTTCGGCTGGAACCCAGACGCCAAACCACCGTTGGGCCTTGTGCGCGCAACTCCGCGAGCGCCTCCTCGGCAAAGCCGTCATCCCGCGCAACAATGATCGGGTAGTCCCGGTCCAGAGCAGCCAATAGCGGCGTCGGGTCGCCATTGAGGGCATCGACAAGCACAAGGGTATCGCCGGCCGGTGAATGAGATTCGATCTGCCGCGCCAACTCTTGATAGGGGACCAGATAACCCAAGTTGAGAAAATCGGCCCGCGCAAAATACATGCCGACACCCGCAACATTCAGCGCGAGAAGGCCGGTTAGGGCATAACGATCCATCCGTGTCTTGACGCCGGCCGCCAATCCCAGCAGGTACGACGGCAACAGAAACAGCAGCCGCGCCGGAGTAAACGCAAAAGCCACCCAGCGCCAAGTTCCCAGCAGTCCGATGGGAGCAGCCAGTAGCCCGTAGCGAACGTAGACGGCGTCGCGTGTGTGAGCCCCCCTGAACAACAGCAACAGCAACAAAGGAGAGAGGACCGCTGCGCAGCCAAGCGTTATCCATCCTTGCGCCTCGCCGAAAGAGAACGCCATGAACCAGTAGCCGAGCCGCAGCGCAAGTTCCTCAGGGACGCTCGCCGCCAATCGATAGACGTCTTTCGACGACGCTTGCCCGAGGCCCTTGAGCAGAACCGGCAGCCAAGGTAAGTAAGCGGCCAAGGCGAAAAACGCTGCGCCGGCCGCTGTCCGCCAACTGCTGCGTGCGACGGCGGCAATCGCGACCGCCCCAATCGCAATGCCCGGCAGGTAGTGCGTATAGAGCAACGCGGCAATCGCGCAACCAAGTAGTGCCGAGTTTCGTAAGCCCGGCCTCGCTCCGGCGCG
>CAMPKL010000550.1 GCA_946887065.1 uncultured Bryobacterales bacterium | reverse complement strand
ATCTGGTAATCACCAGCACGCGGCACGAACGCGATGAGCAGTACGCGCACTACAGCAAGAATCCCAGCCTCAAGTTCGAAGTCATTCCGCCGGGCACGGATCTGAGCCGGTTCTTCCCGTATTACGAATACGACATGCCCAACGCCCAAGTGGATGAGCGCTTCAAGCAAGCGCGCATGCGCATGGCGAACCAACTGAACCGTTTCTACTCCGATCGCGAGAAGCCCCTGATTATCGCCTTGTGCCGCCCCGACCGCCGTAAAAATATCGGGGCTCTTATCGAGATGTACGGCCGCAACAAGCAGTTGCAGGCCATCGCCAATCTCGCCGTCTTCGCCGGCATTCGCCAGGACATCGAATCGATGCCCGACAACGAGCAGCAAGTCCTCACGGACATGTTGCTGGCGATGGATCGCTGGGACCTCTATGGCAAGATGGCCGTGCCCAAAAAACACGACTCCGAAGTAGACGTTCCCGAGGTCTATCGCATCGCCGCCAAGAGTCGCGGCGTCTTCGTGAACTCCGCCTTCATCGAACTCTTTGGCTTGACCGCGATCGAAGCCGCTGCAACCGGGCTTCCCTTCGTCGCCACCCACAACGGCGGCCCGACCGACATCGCCGAGAACACCAAGAGCGGCTTCGCCGTGGACGTCAACGACCAGGAGGCGTTTACCGGCGCCATCCTCAAGTTGCTGACCGAACCGGATCTGTGGGACCAGTGCTCGGCGAACGGCGTCAACCTCGTCCGCGAACAGTACACCTGGAACAAGCACTGCCGCCAATACCTCGAAAGCGTCGGCAAGATCGTTAAAAATCCTCGTGCCGCTCCCGCGATCGTGACTGCCGCCGCGCCGGGCGTTCGGCTTCCCAAGGTCGACAGCCTGCTCATCACCGACATCGACAACACGCTTCTCGGCGACGACGCCGCACTGGAGCGCTTGCGCAAACTCATCCGTGAAAACCGCCAGCGCATGGGCTTCGGCGTCGCCTCGGGCCGCGCTCTGGAACTCGTGCAAGAAGTCTTACGCGGATACGACATCAAAGAAATCGATGTCATCATCGCGTCGGTCGGTTGTGAAATCTACTACGGGGCGAATCATGTATTCGACAAGGGTTGGGCCAGCACCCTTCGTTCCAAGTGGAAACCCGACGTCATCCGCCAAACCCTCGCCCAGTTGCCTTTCCTCACCCTGCAGAAGGAAAAACACACGCAGCGCGAGTTCAAAATCAGCTACAACCTGGACGAGACGGTGGATCCCCAAGAGGCCCTGCCTCGCATCCATCACGCTCTCGACGAGGCGCACGCCGCCTACTCGCTGATCTTCTCGCACGGCGTCTTCGTCGACATCCTGCCGCACCGGGCTTCCAAGGGCAAAGCGATTCGCTATCTCACCGGCAAATGGAACGTGCCCATCGATCGCGTCGCAACGGCGGGCGACTCCGGCAACGACCGCGACATGCTGCTCGGCCAAACCGCCGGCATCGTAGTCGGCAATTATTCTCCAGAGCTGGAACCGCTCAGGCGGGCGGCGAAACACTCGCGCATCTATTTCGCGAAGGCCAGCCACGCCGACGGCATCATTGAAGGCCTGCGCCACTACGACTTGCTCAATGGCGTGACGGCGAAACTCGCCGGCTAGCCGCCGCGCTCCAGCGCCATCGCCTCGGCGACGGTCCACACCGGGACCGCGCCTGAGCGCGAGGCGATCAGCGACCCGACCCGATTCGCAAAATCCGCCGTCCGTTCCGTCGTCCACCCGCTCGATACGCCGTGGACGAACGCCGCCGCAAACGCGTCTCCCGCCCCCACCGCATCCCGCACCGTGACGGGGTAGCTCTCCGCCCGAACCTCCTCGCTCCCATTCCACAGCACATAGCAGCCATCGGCCCCCAATGTCGCGCAAACGCCCTCGTAGCCGTAGCGCTCGGTGTACTCCCGCGCAAACGTCTCGATGTCCGAGGCCGGCTCCCCAAACTGCCGCCGCACCTCGGCAGCCTCGTCCCCATTGATCTTCAACACCGTCGCCAGCGGCAGCAGCCGGGCCAACAACTCGCGGCTGTAAGAGTCCTTGCGCAAATTCACGTCGTACAGCCGCCGCGCCTTCGGCGCCGCGTCCAAAAGCCGCAACGTCGTCTCCAGCGCCGCCGGGTCGGTCTGCAGCAGGGTCCCAAAATAGATCCATTCCGGCGGATCGCGGTGAATCGCTTCGGCCGCCTCATCCGTCAGCTCCACCCGGTCATATGCCGCGGGGCGGTGAATCACATAATCCGGCTGCCCACCGTCATCGACGGAAACCGTCACATACCCAGTCGGCGGCGCCTCCACCGTGCGAACCAACTCCGTCGCCACCGCCAATCGATGCGCCTCGGCAAGGGCCCTGCGACCCCGGTCATCCTCTGCAACTGCGCTGAGCAGCGCAGTCTCGTGCCCCAAGCCTGCCGCCTGCGCGGCAAAGTTGAAGGGCGCGCCTCCCAATCGCTCTCCTTCCGGGAACACGTCCCAAAGAATCTCGCCGATCGCCACAATCTGAGCCGTTCTTTCGAACATCGAGTCTCTTATCGTAGCCGTCTCCGTCTGTGGCACTCTATACCGTTAGAGGAACGGAGACTCCGGGATGAGCATGAATCGAAGCCGCGCCGCGATCTTCACCGCGGCAATCTTGCTGGCGGCGGCAATCGCCGCTCTCGCGCAAAATGAATACGAACTCGGCCCCGACTCCCTGCCTCAGACCGGCGTTCCCCAGGGGCGCGTCATCGAAGCGACCTACATCAGCCCCGAAGGCGGCATCTATCCCGGCACGACGCGCACCTACTGGGTCTACATCCCCGCGCAGTACGACGGCTCCCCCGCCGCCCTGATGGTCTTCAACGACGGGGGCGGCTACGCCGGCGCCAATGGACACACTCGCGCCCCTGTCGTCTTCGACAACCTCATCCACAAGGGGGAAATGCCTGTCGCCATCGGCGTCTTCCTCAATCCCGGAACCGTGCAGCCCGCCCGTCCTCACGCCGCCGCGCGTCGCAATCGTTCCTACGAATACGACACCATGTCCGATGTTTATGCCCGCTTTCTCATCGAGCAGTTCCTGCCGATGGTCGAACGCGAACACGACGTCAAATTCTCAACCGACCCCGACATGCGCGGCGTCGCCGGCCTCAGCACCGGCGGCATCGCCGCCTTCACCGTCGCCTGGGAGCGCCCCGACAGCTTCCGCAAGGTCGTCGCCTACATCGGCACCTTCGTCAACATCCGCAACGGCGACCAATACCCCGGCATCATCCGCAAGACCAGCCCCATCGGGCGGCCCCTGCGCGCATTCCTCCAAGACGGCGAAAACGATCTCGACAACAACCACGGCAACTGGCCCCTAGCCAACAAGTCCATGGACGCCGCCCTGGAATACATGGGCTACGACCACAAATTAGTCCTTGGACAC
>CAMPKL010000549.1 GCA_946887065.1 uncultured Bryobacterales bacterium | reverse complement strand
ATCGAAGCGGACGGCCAATTCATTAAGGTCTTCGATTCGCTCTATCACGAAAAGGTCGAGGAGGAAGTCGAGAGCGTTTTAGTCCAGGCCGAGGAGAAATTCGATCGCCGCTGGGTTCGCTGCCGCCGTCCGTTCATCACCACCGGCGGTGAACTGACGATGGAAATGCTCGATCTGATGTACATCGAGAACGCCAAGATCTATGACGCCCCTTATCAGTTCAAGGCGAACAACGGCATGTATCTGATCGACGACTTTGGCCGCCAGCAAATTACCCCTGCTGAACTGTTGAACCGCTGGATTTACCCCTTGGACCGCGGCCGTGACTACTTGATGTTCAATACGGGCTCGAAGATCGAGGTGCCCTTCGAGTGCTTCCTGATTTTCTCGTCGAACTTGAATCCCCACGATCTGGGCGATGAGGCCTTCCTGCGGCGCCTTGAATACAAGATGTACATGGGCAATCCGAACGAAGACGAGTTTGCCTCGATCTTCCACGGATACTGCAGAAAGTTAAAGATTGAGTGCCCCGTCGGCTTATTGGCCGAGATCATTCGCAAGCACTACCGCGAGGCCGGGAAGAACTTCCGCCGCTGCCACCCGCGCGACGTCTTAGACGTGGCCGTCGACCTCATTCGCTTCGAGAAGCGTCCGTACGTGCTCTCGCGCGACGTGCTGGATCGGGCGTTCGAGCTGAAATTCATTCCGATGAACGCGATGGAAGAATAGAACGCGACTGTCGAGGAGAGGATCGGCGCCAGGGAGGACGTTTGCTCTCGGCGCCGTTTTCGTTTCTAGGCCATTCATACGATGATGCTTCTAGTCCGATGCATTTCCACGAACTGTTGGCGCTGCGCCTGGTCGAAGAACACGAAGACGGCGTAACCGTTGAACTTCCCTTGCGTGAAGATTTTGCGAATTCAGACGGCTACCTGCATGGCGGAGTAACTGCCGCTCTGATCGACGGCGCCTTGGGTGTGGCGATACAGAGGCGTTACGGTCCTGAACGCCGTGGGACAACGACGGAGATGAAGGTGAACTACCTCAGGCCGGTGCGCCAAGGCGTGCTGACTGCCCGGGCGCGCCTCATTAAAGAGGGCCGGACGCTTGTTGTCGGCGAAGTGAACGTGTTCGATCAAGAAGGCCGTCACATCGCCGTTGGGCTTTTGACGTACATGTTGATCTAGCGGGACCCGCCTACCGCCGTGTTAGAGTGATGCGGAGGAGACGCAAGATGGTGCGCCTAGCGACGATTATTCTTAGTGTTCTGTTGGTGAGCGCTTGCTCGAACTCGGATGCGACCCCCGCCGCGGCAGCGCCTGAATCGACTCCTGCCGCCGCTTCCACAGCGCCCGCCTCGCCGGCGGAACCTGTCGCCGCGTCGCAACCTGCGGAGTCTCCCGCTGCTCCCAGCAGCAATTCCGCGCTGAGCTTTAAGGCCTACGGCGGCCGCGATGTCGCCATTGAGGACTACAAAGGCAAGGTGGTCATGGTGCTGTTTCTCTCCACCGACTGCCCGCATTGCCAGACCACGGCGCGGATACTGGCTCCCATCTACCGGCAGTACCAGGCAAAAGGCGTTGAGTTTCTCGGCTTGGCCGTGAACCCATCGGCCGCGCAGAATTTGCCTGCCTTCGTCACGCAGTACGGAGTCGAGTTCCCAATCGGGCTTGGCACCAGCATGCAATGGTACTCCTTTGCCAAGATATCGATGATGAAGACGCCCTACGTTCCGCACGCCGTGTTTGTCGGCAAAGATGGAAAGGTGGCGGAAAATCATCCTGGCGACGATACGGCCTTCTGGCAGGATCAAGGGACCAACGTCGCCGCCGCGTTGGATCGCCTGTTGGCTCAGTAGGCCTCGATTCCATTGTCGGACTGGGCTAGCCCTTACCACCCTCTATTCCGGGGCGGCCACGCCCAGACCATCGCCGGCCGC
Source organism: uncultured Bryobacterales bacterium (assembly GCA_946887065.1). Next base: position 1,499 of record CAMPKL010000549.1, on the reverse strand, counting down.
TACTGGCGCGGCGGTCTAGACGAAGGACGCTGGCCGACCCAGCAACGATTTTTTCAGACGGCGCCTGACGTCCAGGTCTTGGGCAAGATCAACCGCGGCGGCGGCCGCGGCGTCGTGATTGCCGTCCATGGCCTCACCGGGTGCAGCGAGGCGCGCTACATGCTGACCCTGGCCACGCGCGCGCTCGAACAGGGGTTTGATGTAGTTCGGCTCAACGTACGCTCGTGCGGAGGCGCCGAACATCTTTCCCCCACGCTCTATCACTCGGGGTTGACGGATGACCTGCGCTCCGTGGTCGGCCAGTTCGCCTCACAGGACGTCTATCTGGTCGGCTTCTCGATGGGCGGGAATATGGCGCTCAAGCTGGCGGGCGAGTGGGGCGACGCCCCTCCCCGCCATGTTCGCGCCGTCTGCGCCATCTCCGCGCCGATTCAACTAGCCGAATGCGCGCGGCGAATCGGTGAGCCCCGCAACCGCATTTACGAATACCGATTTCTGCGTCAGCTACGGGCGGCCGTCAAAAGGAAACAGCTTCTCGATCCCAATTTTTGGCCGGATCTAGCCGTCGACCGGGCGGACTCGATCTACGCGTTCGACGAATTGGTTACCGCCAGGACATTCGGGTTCGCGAGCGCCGCCGACTACTACGAGCGGTCCTCGGCGGCGGGTTATTTGGATCGTGTGCGCGTGCCGGCATTGCTGATTCAAGCCGAGGATGATCCCTTTATCCCGTTCTCCGCGTACAGTCACACGGCCTTTCAGCAGAACCCAGCGCTGCGCTTGTCGCATGTGCGCGACGGCGGCCATGTGGCGTTCTTAGCGCGCGGTGCAGCTAGATTCTGGGCCGAGGATCAGGCCGTCCGCTTCTTCGATTCGCTCGCTGGGCCGCCGGGATTGGTTGACGCGGAGGCCTAAGGCGGGGGATAAGGGTAGTAGAGTTCGTTCTCCGAACTCGATCCTTTACATGGTTAATCTCAACGGTTGGTGGGCCTACCTATCGGTTCTCGGTCCGCCCGCGATGTTCCTAGTCACGATCGTTGACACGGCGGTATTGCCGACTGCGCAAGCCGTGGATCTGCTGATCTTGATTCAGGCTGCGGCCGTTCCCGAGCGCTCGATTGAGTTGGGACTGTATGCGGTTGCCGGATCAACACTGGGCGCGATGATTCTCTATTACCTCGCGCGCAAAGGGGGATCACGCGCGCTGGTGAAAACATTTTCAGAGGAACGCATCCAGAAAGTGCGCCACAAGCTCGCTCGGTACGATGCCTTGGCTCTAGCCGTTCCGACGGCGCTGCCCGTACCGCTGTTCCCTATGAAACTGTTCGTCGTGTCCGCCGGGGCATTGGAAGTGGATCCCGCGCGGACCGCAATCACCGTCGCCGCGGCCCGGTCTGTGCGTTACTTCGGGCTGATTCTGCTGGGCCGCTGGCTGGGTGCGGATGCTTGGCCCCTGATTAAGCAGAATGCCTGGATCGCCGTGGCCGTGACTGCCGTTG
>CAMPKL010000548.1 GCA_946887065.1 uncultured Bryobacterales bacterium | reverse complement strand
CTCACCGAACAGTGCTCATGCACAACGAAGACCAGGGAGACGAGCTCCGTAAGATTGTCCGGGAAGAACTCGGCAAGATATTGCCTTCGTCCCAAAAGGACAACTAGGCCCTTGCACTCGCGACGCTCGCTCGGGCGCGCGGCCCGCACGGCGATGTCGCCTTACTTCGCGGTCGACGCGCAATGCTGTTCGTACGCGCTCTTCAGTTTCTGAGAAATGGTGAGCGCGTCGCTGCCTTCGATCTCAAAGCGGGGCATGTAATAAACCGGCTTTCCGCCTTGGAAAATCGCTACCGAAGGCGATGACGGCGGGTACGTCGAAAGCAGTTCGCGCAGGCGTGCGGTGGCCTCGATATCGCCGCCGGCGAACACGGTGGCTACTGTGTCGGGCTTGATGGCGTTGTTCAGTGAATTGACGATTCCGGGGCGCGCCTTGCCCGCGGCGCAACCGCAAACGGAGTTCACGACGAACATGACCGTGCCGCTCTCCTCGGCGAGGATGCGGTCCACATCGGCCGCCTCGCGGGCTTCGACGACGCCGTGCTGGGTCAGTTCTTGCCGCATGGGGGCGATGAAGTATTCGGGATAAGCCATGAAAGTCTCCTACTTGCGTATTCTACCAGCCGTTTGACGGGCGTTAGCTAATCTGGATGGGGAATGGCGGAGATAGTCGGTCACCGTGGGGCGTCGCACGATGCGCCGGAGAATACGCTGCCTGCGGTCAAGCTTGGTTTTGAGCAGGGCGCGGACGCGGTTGAGGTCGACGTATTCGCCACCGCGGACGGACGAATCGTCGCCATACACGACCCCCACACGAAGCGCGTTGCCGGCGTGAAGCTCGATGTGGCGAAGTCGACGCTGGCCGACCTGCGAAAGCTGGATGTCGGTTCGTGGAAGGGCGAGCGCTGGGCAGGGACGGTGATTCCCACGCTCGAAGAAGTGTTAGAGGCGGTGCCGGAAGGCCGCCGGCTGATGATCGAAGTGAAGTGCCGGGTCTCGGCGCGGCCGACTCTTGAGCGGGCGATTGAAGCATCCGGCAAGCGCGAGCGGGTGGCATTGATCTCGTTCTCGTACCCTTTGATTGCGCAGGCGAAGCGGATGATGCCCGATGTGCCGGCGTATTGGGTTTACGGCTTCAGTGTGCGTGAGCGGGCTCGCTGGGGGAATCCGACGATGCAGGGTCTCATCCGCAAAGCGGAGATGGCCGGGTTGGATGGTTTGGACCTGGACGGCCAGGGTCCCATCACCAAGGCGTTTGTCGACAAGCTGCGCGCCAAGGGGATGGAGCTCTACGTTTGGACCGTCAACGACCCGAACAGGGCGAGAGAACTCATCGCCATGGGAGTCAAGGGGATTACGACGGACCGGCCTGGATATTTACGGCAGCAGTTGGGGTTGTAAGGCTCGCTAGAATAACTGCGTGACCACCGCGGCGGCCAGACTGCAGCGCTTTTTCGAATTGTCTCTGGTGCTGATGATTGCCGTCGGTTTCGCCGGCGTGGCGACAGGCGGAGGAGCGGATCTTGTTTCCGGTTGCCTGCTGGCAGGGGCGCTCGGCTATCGAATCATTCGTGCGTTCCGTCCCGCGCTGCCGATCCTTGCACGGCGGGGTGGGACGATTATCGCGTTCGCGATTCTGCTGTTTTACCCGGCGGATATCTTCTTCTTGTCGGTCGAGTTCGTCGCTCCGACGATTCGCCTGCTCTGCCTGTTCAGCGCGTTGCAGCTGATGATGGCGCGGGTGGGCCGCGACTACTTCTTCCTGGGCCTGCTCGGCTTTTTGCACTTGTTGTCGGCCTCGATGTATACGGCAGGCTTGGGGTTTTTGGGCCTGTTGCTGTTGTTTCAGGCGCTGGCGGCGTCTAGTTACGCGACGTGGGAGGTTCTGCACGGCGACAGGGGCGGGGCCAAGACGATCGACACGCGCGGCGGCCGGATGGCGGTGCGCTATTTGCCGGTGTTCGGGGCGATCCTAGGCGTCGGCATTTTGGCGCTGAGCGCGGTCCTATTCGCGGCGCTGCCGCGCGTACACGGATCGGGCGGCTATGCACTCAGGGGAGATTACTCGGTCGGCTTCTCGCAACAGGTGGACTTGGGGCTGACTGGTTCGCTGGCGGCGGATCCGCGTCCAGTGATGCGAGTGGAATCGCTGGACGGATCGTCGCTTGAGAATTTGCACTGGCGGGGCATCACGTTGCAAGAGTTTGACGGTGTGCGGTGGACCGGCGAGCCGGCCCAGTCGGTGCGGACGCTGCGGCGGGGGCAGGGCGGATATGCGATGCGCGGGGTGGAGCGCAGAGAGAAGGAAGGCCGGCTAATTCGCTACCGCGTCGTGCTCGACGAATTGCCGACGGATGTGATCTTCGTGCCCGGAGAGGTGGAGCGCATTACGGGCTCATTCCCGGTCTTGTTGATGAGCCGCGGCGGAACTTTTCGCGTCCCGGACCGCCCGCTGCGGGGACTGCGCTACGAGGCCACGAGTTGGTTGGTCGACCGCGAACTGGTACAGCCGACGGATGTAATTGAGTTGTACTCGGAACGGTTCCGCGACGATTATTTGCAACTGCCGCAAGTCGATCCCCGAATCGCGGCGTTGGCGGCGGAGATCACGAAGGGTTCGAGCGATTGGCTCGAAAGCGCCCGCCGCATCGAGCGCTACTTTCAAACCAACTATGAATACGCGTTGGAACTGCCCGCCGAGAGGGCCGAAGATCCGCTGGCGAATTTTTTGTTTGAGAGAAGGGAGGGGCACTGCGAATATTTCGCCTCTTCGATGGGCGTGATGCTGCGGACGTTAGGTATCCCGTCGCGGTTGGTGGGCGGGTTCGCGGGCGGAGTGGAGAACCCGCTGACGGGCATGCACATTGTGCGCTCCAGCGACGCCCATGCCTGGGTTGACGCCTACATCCCTGGGTACGGGTGGCTGGAATTTGACCCGTCGCCCAAGAAGCCGATGCAGCCCGGCGGCCGGCTGACGGAATGGTGGATGTACTGGGACGCTCTGCAAGCGAGCTGGATTGAGTGGGTCGTGGACTATGATGCGACGCGTCAGGCCGAGATTGCAGTGGGAGTGCAGGAACGGTCGCAGTCCGCAGTATTGAGTATGGCGCTCGGCTGGGAGCAGATCAGCAAGATCTTCTTGGGGTGGTTTGATGGACTGGAAGCGAGTGAAGCGGACTGGTCGGATTGGCGGCGGGCGCTGCCTGCTCTGAGCCCGCTGGCAGCGGTGGCGGCGCTTTTGCTTTTAGCCCTCTTGTTCCGGCCATTCGCCAGCGCCTTCCTGAGGCGGCGGCGTTTGCAGCGAGGCTCCGGCAGCCAAGACGACATGCGTTACTTCTTCGAACGCGCGCTGGCGGCCCTCGAAAAGCGGGGCATGAAACGGGAAGCGCATCTGACCGGCGAAGAAATAGCGCGGAAGCTCGAACAACCCGCCCTGCTGAG
>CAMPKL010000547.1 GCA_946887065.1 uncultured Bryobacterales bacterium | reverse complement strand
GCAACTGAATTCATTTTGCCCGCTCTGGGCGTCGGCATTGACGGCGGAACTTTAGTCAAGATTTTAGTCAAAGCGGGCGACACGGTTGAAGAAAACCAATCGGTTTTGGAACTCGAAACCGATAAAGCCGTGCTCGAAGTTCCTTCCACAGTGAGCGGCACGATTCAATCCAGCGCCGCCAAAGAAGGCAGCAAAATCAAAGTCGGCGATCCGGTTTTCACGGTGGACGCGGGGGCCGCGAGTACTCCGGCACCGCAAGCCGAAGCTCCGGCAGAAGAAACCAAAGAAGCCGCGCCCGCGCAGCAAGAGACTTCACCGGCGCCTGCGTCCACTGTGGCGCCGACGCCTCAGGCGGCCGCGCCGGTCGCCGCGGCCCCGAACCGGCCGCCGCGGGTCACTACGACCTCGGCCTACTTTCGGACAACGCCTCCAGGCGCGACCGTAGTCGTGGACGCCCGCGCCGAGTGGTCTTGCAGGACGCCCTGCCGCATTGAGAATCTGCCGAGGGGTCCGCGCACGGTAATTGCGCGTCTGGCGGGTTACCAGACGATACGCCGGACGTTCGAGGCGGGCGCCGATTCCGAAATGATCGTTGAAATCGAGTTGGACGACTCCCGAGTTCAGCTATTGATTACCAGCCAGCCGAACGGCGCGGATATTTACATCGACGGGACGCTGATGCCGCAGAAGACGGACGCCAAGATTCCGCTGCCGGAAGGCACCTATCGCGTCAAGGTGTCGAAGGCGGATATCGGTGAAGCGGAACAGGTTGTCCAGGTGGACCGGCAGAGCTTGCCTTTCGCACAGTTCGTCCTCAAGAAGCCCACGCCCTAGGGCTGTAGACTAAAAGAAGCCAAGACTTCATGTTGGACCGCATCATCGTGCGCGGCGCCCGCCAGCACAACCTGCGCGATATACACGTAGAGATTCCCAGAGATTCGCTGACCGTTGTGACGGGGCTGAGCGGTTCGGGGAAATCCTCGCTCGCTTTCGACACGATCTACGCCGAGGGCCAGCGGCGCTATGTCGAGACCCTGTCCCCGTACGCGCGGCAGTTTCTAGACCAGATGGAGCGGCCGGACGACGACTCGAGCGACGGGTAGAGCCCGGCGCTGTCGATTGAGCAGAAAACGACAAGCCGCACGCCGCGTTCAACGGTCGGCACAATTACCGAGATTTACGATTACCTGCGTCTGCTGTACTCTTCCGCCGGCGACCCTTATTGCCCAAACTGCGATATCCCGATCACGCGGCAGACGGCCGAGCAGATCGTCGAGCGCGTGATGGCAGAGCAAGCGGATCGCAACGTCGTCGTGATGGCGCCGGTGATTCGCGGCCGCAAGGGAATCTACCGCAAAGAGTTTGAAGACTTCGCGGCAAAAGGCTTCCTGCGAGTCCGAGTGGACGGCGAGATGCGTTCGCTCGACGAAGAGATCAAGCTGGAGCGCAGCAAGAACCACACGATCGACTTGGTGGTCGACCGCATCAAGGTTCGCGAAGGCGCGGACAAGCGGCTGATCAACTCCGTGCGGACCGCGTTGAAGCTAGCGGATGGACTGGTGTTGATCGGCGAGGAGAGCGGGGAAGAGCACCTCTTCTCCGAGAAGCTGGCCTGCGTGCAGTGCGGCGCCAATGTGCCGGAGTTTGAGCCGCGTTCGTTCTCGTTCAACAGCCGCTATGGCGCCTGCCCGGAGTGCAATGGATTGGGCAGTTTGTGGGACTTCGATCCGTCTAAGTTGATTACCGATCCGTCGAAACCGATATTGAGCGGCGCGATCCCGGCATCGCTGTTGACTTCGCGGATTGAGAGCCAGGTGCGCAATGCCGCGAAGAGGCGAAAGGTTTCCCTGCGAGCCAAGGCAGCGTTGTTGGATCAAGAAGAGGTCGACTTCTTGCTCAAGGGAGGGGATGCGAAATTCCCTGGGCTGATTCCTTTGCTTAAAGAATGGCACGAAGACGACACGAGCGATGAGTATCGCGAATGGCTGATGCGTTACCAGTCGCCGCAGCCGTGTCCGGCATGCGGAGGGGCGCGCTTGAAGCCCGAGAGCCTAGCTGTGAAGCTTGCCGGCCGGTCCATCGCGGAGTTTGCCCGGTTGCCGATTGGGCGGGCGACCGTTGTGGCCGAGACGTTGGATCTGAACGAACGCCAGAAGAAAGTGGCGGGGCGCATCTTGGACGAAGTGCGAACGCGCTTGCGCTTTCTGTCGCAAGTGGGGTTGGATTACTTGAGCTTGGACCGTTCGGCGGCGACGTTGTCCGGCGGCGAGGCGCAACGCGTGCGTTTGGCTACCCAAATCGGGACTCAGTTGCGCGGCGTGCTTTACGTGCTGGACGAGCCCTCGATCGGCCTGCATGCGCGCGACAACGCGCGATTGCTAGACAGCTTGTTCCGGTTGCGCGACTTGGGCAATACGATTCTCGTCGTGGAACATGACCAGGAAACGATTGAGCGCGCCGATTATGTCGTCGATTTGGGTCCGGGCGCGGGACGCTTGGGCGGGGAGTTGGTCGCTTGCGGAACCCCGGATGAGATTGCCAAGTCCGAGCATTCGCTGACCGGCCAGTACTTGAGCGGGCGCAAGGAGACCGGCGTGCCCGATCTGCGGCGTCCCGCCGGCGAGAAGCGGCTGATCGTACGCGGGGCGAAAGCGTTCAATCTGAAAAACATCGATGCGGAGTTCCCTTTGGGGACGCTGACGGTCGTGACGGGGGTGTCGGGCAGCGGCAAATCGACGCTGGTCAACGGCATTCTGTATCCAGTGTTGATGCAGCACGTGTATCGCTCGCAGAACACGCCAGGGGCGCACCGCCAGGTCGTCGGCCTGCAGCATGTCGACAAGGTCGTGCGCATTGACCAGTCGCCGATCGGCCGGACGCCGCGCTCGAACCCGGCGACGTATACGCAGTTGTTCGCGCCGCTGCGCGAGTTTTTCTCGATGCTGCCGGAGTCGCGCGCGCGAGGTTATAAGCCGGGCCGGTTTAGTTTCAACGTGAAGGGCGGGCGCTGTGAGGCCTGCCAGGGCGACGGCAAGCGGCGCATCGAGATGAATTTCTTGCCCGACGTATTTGTGACGTGCGACGTCTGCCGCGGGAGACGCTACAACCACGAAACCCTGCAAGTGAAATATAAGCACCATTCCATCGCGGACGTGCTGGAATCGACGGTTGAAGAGGCGGCGCCGCTGTTTGAGAACTTGCCGAATATACACAACCTGCAGCGCAAATTGTTCGAAGTGGGGCTGGGTTATTTGAACCAGGGGCAATATTCGACCACCCTCACGTGCTGGGAAGCACAGCGCGTGAAACTCTCCCGCGAGTTGAGCAAGCGGCAGACGGGTCAGACGGTGTACCTACTGGATGAGCCGACGACCGGGCTGCATTTCGAGGACGTGCGCAAATTGCTCGAAGTGCTCCACCGGCTGACCGACTTGGGCAATACGGTGATCGTCATCGAAC
>CAMPKL010000546.1 GCA_946887065.1 uncultured Bryobacterales bacterium | reverse complement strand
TGTTCCGTTTCTTCACACTGCAATTAGTAGGGATGGAGTACTTCGACCGCGAGCCAGAGGCAATCGACCGGGCGACGATTTCGAATGGCGCGGAGCGCGGACGTCCGTCCTCCGCTTTGCTGGCGGATCCGAACGGCGCCGGATACAAGGCATGGATGGCCGCGGTGCTGGAGTTCGGCGAAGTGCTGCCGCAGATTTCTCACCGCGAGGCCACGCCGTCCGATCGTGATCCGATTCCGCCGCCTTACAACAACGACTACAACCAGCCCGAGCGCGACGAGTTCCATTACACGATCAAATACACGCGCGCCGACGATTTCCTCGTCGAGAAAATGCTCGATGACGAAACGCGCTTGCGGTTGGAGCAAGCCTGGGCCGACCTGAAGATGTCGTTCGAGTACCACGACGCTTTCATGCGCTTTGTCGGGCGAAAGCTCAACGTCGACATTGGAGACCGGCGCATCGCCGACCTGGACGCGGCCTGGCTGGCGTCGTTGCCGGCGGAGCCTAGGAAATACATCGAGCAGCTTAAGGCCGACTACGACCGTGCCGCGGCGATGCAAGTGAAGGCCCAGCCGGGCCATGTGGATGACGCCATCGAGTTTGCCGGCCGGGCTTGGCGCAGGCCGCTGACAGCCAGCGAAGAAGGCGAGTTGCGGAGTTTCTATCGCAGCCTGAGGGCAGACTCTCAGCTCGACCATCGCAAGGCGATGCAGGCGCTGATCGCGCGCATTCTGATTTCCCCGTCCTTCCTCTACCGCATTGAGAATCCGACGGAGCAAGCGGGCATCCAGCCGCTGTCCGACTGGGAGATCGCCAGCCGCTTGAGCTATTTCCTGTGGTCGTCGATACCCGATCAGGAACTGCGCCGGGCGGCCGCGGCCCACGAGCTGAGTGAACCGGCAAACGTTAGAGCCCAGGTCGAACGCATGCTCGCCGATCCGAAGGCGCGCCGGCTGTCGACGGAGTTCTTCGGCCAGTGGCTCGGTTTCTACCGCTTCGATGAGTACCGCGGCGTCGACACGAGCCGGTACCCGGAGTTTACGAATGAGATCAAGGCGGCCATGTACGACGAGGCTGTCTCGTTCTTTGAGTACATCGTTCGCGAGAATCGGCCCATTCGAGAGATACTCTCGGCGGACTATGCCTTCCTCAACAAGGATCTGGCAGAGTTCTATGGCGGAGATAAAGAGGCGGTCTCGTCGACCGGAGCGGCAGAGCTTGTGAAGAGCGCCAACGGCTATCAGCGTGGCGGGCTCGTCCGGCTGGGAGCGATTCTCACGGCGACCTCGGCCCCGCTAAGGACGAGTCCCGTGAAGCGCGGCGACTGGTTGCTGCGGCGCGTTGTCGGCACGCCGGTTCCGCCGCCGCCGGCCAATGTGCCGCAAATCCCGAGTGACGAGAAAGCCTTCGAAGGGAAAACCGTCCGGGAACAGCTAGCGGCCCACCAGAGCAATCCGACCTGCGCCAACTGCCATTCGCGCATTGATCCGCTGGGCTTCCCGCTGGAACACTACGACTCGATCGGGCGTTGGCGGCAGACCTATTCCGAAGGGCAGGCAATCGAGGATTCCGGCACGCTCTCAGATAACACAAAGATCGACGGCGTCGACGGCTTGATCGCCTACCTTGAGAAGAACGAACCGCAAGTGATTGAGACGGTTGCGGGCAAGCTGGTCGGGTACGCGCTCGGAAGGACCGTGCTCGCCTCCGATCAGCCGCTAATCGATCGGCTGAGCAAGGCGGGCGGAGAGGCGACATTCGCCGATTTAATTGCAGAGATCGCCGCCAGCCGCCAGTTCCGCTTCATGCGCGTTGAGGACGCCGGACAAGTCGCTTCGGCCGGGCATGGCGGCACACAAGCTATTGATAGGAAGGGTGAAGAATGAAGAACGTTGAAGAGGTTCACAGCAATCAATTGAAGTCGCGCCGCCGGTTTCTGAAAGGAGCCGCGGGCGTCGCGCTCACCCTGCCCTGGCTGGAATCATTGCCGTTGTATGCGGCGGAAGGCGCCGGCGATGCCGCCAACAAGCCGCCCGTCCGTTTCGGCTGCATCTGGTTCTCGAACGGCGTTGAGCCCGAGCACTGGTGGGCCAAGGACCAGGACGGCGAGATGCAGATCGGCCCCGGGCTGGCTGCGATGATGCCCCATCGCAAGGACATGAACTTCATCCGCGGCCTCTACAACGAGGACGCGTTCGTCGCCAAGAGCCCGCACCTGGGCCGCTCTCCCAACGTCCTGTCCGGCGCTCCGGTCAGCATGGATCCCAGCGTCATTCGTTGCGGCAAGACCATGGACCAACTCATGGCGGAGCGCATAGGCGGCAAGACCCCCGTGCCAAGTCTGGTGTTGGGCATCGAGCCGAACGAGCTGCGTCTGGAAGACGGCCTGTCGATGATCTATGCTTCGGCTGTCTCTTGGGCGACGGACACCAAGCCGGCCACGAAGGAAATCTACCCGGCCCGCGCTTTCGATCGCCTATTCGGCGACGGCCGCGGCCGAGAACTGGACCAGACCATCCTCGACTCGGTTCTCGATCAAGCCCATGGCCTGCAGTCGAAGGTCAGCAGCAACGACAAGCGTAAGCTCAGCGAATACTACGACTCCATTCGCGATGTCGAAAAGCGAATCGATCAAGCGTCGAAGGAGCAACGATTGGAAGGCTGGCGGCCTTCGCTCACCGAGCCGAACATGGAGCGCCCGGCCGACGACCTGCCGCAGAACGTCCCCGAGCACATGCGTTTGATGATGGACATCATCGTGCTCGCGTTCCAGATGGACAAGACCCGCATCGCGACCTGCATGCTCAACAACGACCTCTCACAGATGAACTTCCAGTTCTTGGAGGGCGTCAGCGGCGCTTTGCACCTGGACTTGACCCACAACGGCAAAGATCCCAAGAAAGAGGCGATGTACCTCAAGACCAACCAGTTTCACACCGAGCAGTTCGCCTATCTGGTGGACCGCATGAAGGGCATCGATGAAGGCGAAGGGACCCTGCTCGATAACTCGATGATGATGTTCTGTTCGAGTCTGTTCGACGGCGACAGCCACAGCGCCGAGCAGCTTCCCATCCTGCTGGCGGGACGCGCCGGCGGCACGCTCAAAACCGGACGGATCCTCGACTATTTCGAGCGCGGCAACGACAATCGGCGGGCCGCTAGCTTGCACTTGTCGATCATGGACCGCATGGGCGTGGAGCTGGAAGGCTTCGCCGACTCGAGATCGCGGTTGGCCGACATCTAATCGCGCCAGGATCGTCCAACGAAATGGCCCCGTCAACCTGAAGGTTGACGGGGCTTTTTCCTTTCCGCCGGGCTTCAGCTACTCCAACCCGAAAGCCAACAGGACGTTTCCGGGCAAGCTGGAACCCGAATTGACGTAGAGCATGCCGTTCGCGATCGTCGGCCCGGTGGCGTTGAACGACCCGCCGGCCGCTTCGATTCCGTTGACCGTCTCGAACG
>CAMPKL010000545.1 GCA_946887065.1 uncultured Bryobacterales bacterium | reverse complement strand
GGTCAAGGCCAAACGAACCGCAGCGTAAGAGTGATACAGACACTAGGGTCGACCCCAAGACATCTCCGGTTCCCCGCTTAGAAGGGAATCCGCCCGCCGTTCGGCGGGCTTTCTTGTTTTACGGCTAGAAGGCCCGCCGGACGTCGGTTCAATGAACGAACTCGACAATCACCAACCCATCGGCCGTCCCAGGGCCAAACCTCGCACTTCCTAGCCACGCGGAGCGGATGGGGTGAGCTTCGCCGATGACGCAATGCCGGCCGTCCCGAACTAAGCGGAACGTCCCTGATCGACGATTGCCGCAATCAACGCATCCATCGTGTGCGGCTCGGCCTCAACGGTCGGCTCAAAGCCGTACTCGCGAAGCGTCGCCGAAGTAACCGGCCCAATCGAAGCGATGCCGGCGCCCTGCAACGCCACTTCACCTGCCATCTCGACAAAGTGCCGTACAGTCGAAGAACTGCTAAACGTCACCCAGTCCGGTCTCTTCTCCGCCAGTGCCTTGCGCAAGGTCGCCGCGTCCGGCACGACGGTGCGGTAGACCGGCGCGACATCGACGGTTGCCCCGCGCCTCCGCAACTCTTCCGGCAGCACCTCACGCGCCACTTCGGCACGCGCAATCAGAATCTTCTTGCCGTTCAGCTCGGCATCCAACGCATCAAGCAAACTCTCGGCCACAAACTCCTGCGGCAGGCAATCCACCTTCAATCGCGCTTGGGACAGGGCCTCCGCCGTGGCCGGACCAATCGCCGCAATTTTGCCTTTGATCGCGCGCAAGTCGCGTTCGCTCGCATCGAGCCGCGCCAAGAATCGTTCAACCCCATTGCGGCTGGTGAAGATCAGCCAGTCGTAAGTCTCCAGCTTCGCAATCGCCGCGTCGATCGGCGCCCAACTGCTCGGATCGACGATTTCAATCGTCGGCGCCGTCACGACATCCGCTCCCAACCGGCGAAGTTGTTCCGCCGATTCGCCGGCCTGCTCTTCGGCGCGGGTCAGGACAATCCGCCGACCAAACAGCGGCAGCTTCTCGAACCAGTTGAGATCTTCGCGCAACGCAACGACCTCTCCGACGATGATCAGCGCGGGCGGCTTCAGCTTCGCGCCTGCGATGCGTTCGGCCAAATTCCCAACGGTCCCAATCAGCGTCTGTTGGTCCGGCCGCGTGCCCCAGCGAATCGCGGCGGCCGGCGTCTGAGGGTCACGTCCTCCGGCGATGAGCTGCCGGGCGATTTCGCCGAACGTCGTAAGCCCCATGAAGATGACCAGCGTTTCGGTCTGGCCTACCTTTGCCCAGTTCATCGCCGACGTTCGTGAGCGATGCGTTAACGGAATGCCCGCGTAGGCCGCCGCCCCGGTGGCCGAACTAACTCCAGGGACAACTTCAAAGCGAACCCCAGCCGCATGCAAGGCTTCGCTCTCTTCGCCGCCGCGTCCAAAAATGAACGGATCGCCCCCTTTCAGACGCACCACAACCGCGCCGGTTCGAGCCTTCTCAACTAGCAGCGCATTGATCTCTTCCTGCGAAAGATGATGGTCGGCGCGCTTCTTGCCGACATAAATCCGCTCGGCGTCGGGCCGCGCGTGCTCCAGCAGAGATACCGGCGCCAGGTTGTCGTAAAGGACCACATCCGCCTGGCGCAAAACGTCAAGACCGCGGACGGTGATGAGCCCCGGGTCTCCCGGACCCGCGCCGACAAGGTAAACCCGACCGCTCATCAAACTGCCATGCTAGCGCACGTCTAGGCGGGCAACAGTTTGTCCGCGCCTTTCGACTTGAGCGAGGCAGCTAAACGCCGGCCGAGCTCCTTCGCTTCGGTCATCGGCCCCCAATCCTGATCGCGGATCAAGCTCGATCCGTCTTGCGAGAACACCGCGGCGCTCAGATACAGATCGTCCCCGTCAACGCGTGCGTAGCCGCCCAGCGGGACTTGGCATCCGCCGCCGAACGCGTCCAGCAGGGACCGCTCTGCCTCAACGGCTTGATGCGTCGGGACGTGGTTCAAAGCCGATACCGCTTCCAGCGTCACCCCGTCGCCAATACGGACCTCAATGCCCAACGCCCCCTGGCCGATCGCCGGCGCCATCGTTTCCGTGTCCAACGCTTGCGCGATGCGGTCTTTCAAACCAAGTCGTTTCAGTCCCGCGCAGGCCAGAATGATGGCGTCAAACTGACCCTCGTCCAGCTTGCGCAGCCGTGTGTCGACGTTTCCGCGAATGTCGAGCGTCTCGACCCCCGGCTTGAGCCGGCGGAGTTGCGCCGCACGCCGTAACGAACCGGTGCCGACGCGGTCGCCGGGCTTGAGTTCGTCGAGCGTCTTGCCCACCAAGGCGTCGCGAGCATCTTCGCGCTCGGGGACAATGCCGATGGTCAAACCGTCAGGCAACTCCGTCGGTAGATCTTTGAGGCTATGCACCGCCAGATCGATGGAGCCGTCGATCAATGCCTCTTCTATTTCCTTTGTAAAAATGCCTTTGAGGCCCGCCGCTTCGCCGACGCGCGCCAGGGCTACGTCGGTGATCTTATCGCCGGTGGTCTTGATGACTTCAATTCGCGTCTTCACGCCCAGGTCGTCCAGCAGCGCGGCGATATGCCCCGCCTGCCATAGCGCGAGCTGCGAGCCGCGAGATCCGATGACGAGTTCAATCATTGTTCTTTGGCCGGTGATGCAGCTTAAACGCCCGGCGCACGAACTCGACAAAACGCGCGCCCTCGGGATGGTCCGCCATTTGCTTCAATTCAACGATCGGCTGGTGAGCGATCTTGTTGATGAGGCCCTTGGTCAGCCCTTCCAATGCCCGCTCCTGCGCCGGCGTCAGTTGACCCAGACGCGAACGGAAACGTTCCATCTCAGCGAGGCGAATATCCTCGAGGCTCTCATTGAGCGAGACAATCGTGGGCGCCACCTCCACCGACCGGAGCTTGCGCATGATCGCGTCGACTTCTTCTTCGACGATGGCTTCGGCAAGTTGCGCTTCTTTCCGGCGGTGTTTCAAGTTAGCGTCAGCGACCTGCTGCAGATCGTCGACGTCGTAGACGAACATGTCGTCGATCTCATTGATCTCCGGGTCGATGTCGCGCGGCACCGCGATGTCGACAAAAAAGATAGGGCGGTGGCGGCGCGCCGCGTTTAGCCGCAGCGCCGCTTCCTTATTCAAAACGTAGCCCGGCGCGCCCGTCGAGGAGATGACCACGTCGGCTTGGGCAAGCAATTCGAAAAGCTGCTCGTAGGGCGCAGCCTTTCCATTGAAACGGCGGGCGAGTTCTTGAGCGCGTTCGAATGTGCGGTTTACGACGTGCAACTCGTTGCTGCCTGACGCTCTGAGGTGCCGCGCCGTCGCCTCGGACATCTTCCCGGCGCCGATGATCAAAATCGAGAGGCCGTCCAGGTCGCCGAATATCTTCTTGGCTAGTTCCACCGCGACGTACGAACTCGAGACGGCCATTTGGCCGATGCCGGTCTCCTGGC
>CAMPKL010000544.1 GCA_946887065.1 uncultured Bryobacterales bacterium | reverse complement strand
GACGCTTGACCCTGCGTCGTGCGGGTGATGTTATGAGTAGTAGTGCGTCTTGCGGCCAGGCCGTTGGGGCTAATCACGGCTAGGGAAAGGACCGCAAACACTCGCCATGGCGAAGCAGATCGACTGGCCGGCTGACATGAACCTGGCCTTTGTTGAAGGTCTTTACGCGGATTACGAGCGCGATCCGGCGTCCGTCCCCGAAGAATGGCGCGAATACTTTAAGCAGGTCGCCCCCAAAACTTCAGCAAAAGCGAACGGCCACCGGTCTTCCACCTACCGTCCCCCTGCAGCGTCGCAAATGGCGGTTCAGCCCGCTTCTCGCCCGGAGGTCACGGGCTCGTTAAGCTCCGCCATCGGGCTGCAGGAGCGCGTCGATAAGGTCGTCCGAGCCTATCGCGTGCGCGGTCACATGATTGCCCGCATGGATCCGCTGGGACTGCCGCGGTCTTCCCCGCCCGAGTTGGACCCTTCCTATTACGGGATTTGGGAGCCGGATCTGGATCGCCCGATTTCCGCGGAGACCCTGTCGGGCTGCAATGCGGATACGCCCCGCAAGGTCATTGAGCGGCTGCGTGAGACCTATTGCCGGTCGATCGGCGTGCAGTTCATGCACATCGACGACCTGACCGAGCGCGAGTGGCTGCAGAAGCGCATGGAAGGCTCGGGGAACCGCCTGCAGTTGAGCCGCGGCCGGCAGTTGCGCATTCTGACCCGGCTGACCGACGCAGTCATCTTCGAGGAGTTCATCCAGAAGAAATTCGTCGGCGCGAAGAGTTTTTCGATTGAGGGCTGCGAGACGCTGATCCCGCTTCTCGATTTGACGATCGAACGAGCCGGCGACACGGGCATCAACGACATCATCATCGGCATGGCCCACCGCGGCCGGCTGAACGTCTTGTCGAACATCATGGGCAAGAACGCCCAGAAGATTTTCCGCGAGTTCGCGGACATGGATTCGCACCTTTACCAAGGCCGCGGCGACGTGAAGTACCACATGGGCTTCTCCAGCACGTGGAAGACCTCAAAGGGCAATGGAATCCACTTGTCGCTGTGCTTTAACCCGAGCCATTTGGAGTTCGTCAATCCCGTCGCCGTCGGACGTCTGCGAGCGCGCCAGGATCGCGCGCACGATACGCAGCGGCGCAGAGGGCTGGCGATTCTGATTCACGGCGATGCGGCGTTCGCCGGCGAGGGCGTCGTGCAAGAAACGCTCAACATGAGCGAATTGCCCGGCTATACGGTCGGCGGCACGCTGCACGTCATCGTCAACAACCAGATTGGGTTTACGACGCCGCCCGAACAGGGCCGCTCGTCGATCTATGCGTCGGGTCTGGGCAAGATGCTGCAGATCCCGATCTTCCACGTGAATGGCGAGGATCCCGAAGCGGTCTCGCAGGTGATTCGCCTGGCGATGGACTTCCGCAACACGTTCAAGCGCGACGTCGTCATCGACATGTACGGTTATCGCCGGCGTGGTCACAACGAAGGCGACGAGCCCTCGTTCACGCAACCGCTCCTATACAAGGCCATCGCCAAGCGCAAGCCGGTCCGGGAGGCTTACCTGGAACATTTGCTGGCCCAGGGCGGCGTCAAAGCCGAAGAAGCCGAGGCGATCGCGGAGCAACGCAAGGCGCACCTGGAAGCGGAGCTCTCCGCCGCTCGCAGCGAGGCCTTCATCCATACGGTGGACGGCATGCGCGGCGTGTGGGCCGGCATCAAGGGCGGTCCCGAAAACCAGATGGAGCCGGCGGATACGGCGGTGGAGCGCGAACGGCTGACGGCGATTCTGGAGAAGCTGAGCAAGACGCCTCAAGAGTTCCACCCGGACTCGCGTATCGCACGGATGCTCGAACAGCGTCACGCCATGGCATTGGGCGAACGGCCGCTCGATTGGTCGGCCGGCGAAGCCTTGGCGATCGGCTCGCTTTTGGTCGAGGGCTACCGGGTTCGGCTGTCGGGTCAAGACAGCGAGCGAGGAACGTTCAGCCACCGTCACGCCGTATTGCGCGACGTCGAGTTCGGACACTCCTACGTGCCGCTGCGCCACTTGGCACCCAAGCAGGGCGTGCTGGATATCCACAACAGTCCGTTGTCGGAAGCGGGCGTGCTGGGCTTTGACTACGGCTACTCGCTGGAGTGGCCCGACGGATTGATCTGCTGGGAGGCTCAGTTCGGCGACTTCGTCAACGCGGCGCAGGTCATTATCGATCAGTTCATTTCGAGCGCTGAAGACAAGTGGCAGCGGCTGAGCGGCTTGGTAATGCTATTGCCCCATGGCTTTGAGGGCCAGGGGCCGGAACACTCGAGCGCCCGGCTGGAGCGATTCTTGCAGCTGTGCGCCGAAGACAATATGCAGGTGGTCTACCCGACGACGCCGGCGCAGTTCTTCCACGTCTTGCGGCGGCAGGTTCTGCGGCCTTGGCGCAAGCCGTTGGTGGTCATGACCCCGAAGAGCTTGCTGCGCCATGCGGAAGTCGTTTCTCCGCTGGAAGACTTGACCAACGGCAGCTTCCAAAAAATCCTGGCCGACGATTTGACGGACGTGTCCAAGGTCAGGCGCATTCTCTGCTGCTCGGGCAAGATTTATTACGAACTGAAGAAAGCCCGTCAAGATGCGGGACGCGACGATGTGGCGATCCTGCGATTCGAGCAACTCTACCCGCTGCTGGAAAGTGAGATCGAAGCCGTGCTGAAGGCGTATGAAACCGATTTGCCGGTCGTGTGGGTACAAGAAGAGCCCAAGAATATGGGTGCTTGGAGCTACTTGCGGCTGCGGTTCGGCAATAAGATGGCGGGCCGCGAACTAAAGGTCGTGGCGCGCGCGGCTTCGGCCAGCCCGGCGACTGGTTCGGCGGCCGCGCATCGGCTAGAGCAGCAACAAGTTATCGATCGGGCTCTAGGCGCGGACGAGTAAGCGCCATCGTGCGAGACGAGAAGGATTCCTTCTAAAACATGCCTGTTGAATTGAAAGTCCCCCAATCGGGTGAATCCATCACCGAAGTGCAAATTGGCGAATGGCGCAAGAACGCCGGAGATTACGTCGAGTTGGACGAGGTGCTCGTCGAGATCGAAACCGATAAGGCATCGATGGAACTGCCGGCCCCGGTGAGCGGGACATTGACGAAAATCCTGAAACGCAACGGCGCCGAAGCGGCGGTCGGCGACGTCATCGCTTTGATCGAAGAAGGGGCTCCGACAGGCAAAACCCCTAAGGCAACGGAGAAGCCCGTCGCTGCAGAACCAGCCGAGAAGGAAGCGGCCAAGAAGGAACCAGCCCCGGCCGCGAAACCGGCGGCAGCAGCTAGGACAGAAACGAAGCCGCAGACGGACGCTAAAGTGATGCCTTCGGCTCAGCGGATTTTGGGCCAAGCCGGCATTGACGCGGCGGCGGTCGAAGGCACCGGACCCGGGGGACGAGTCACCAAGGAAGACGCTCAACAGGCGGCATCAGCGCCCCCTGCTGCGCCCG
>CAMPKL010000543.1 GCA_946887065.1 uncultured Bryobacterales bacterium | reverse complement strand
GTCGACTTCATGCGCGCATCGCCATGGCGGAACATGCTCGCCGTGAAAAGTCCCATGACGGCAGGCGCTATCAGTTCAGCATCGCCGATGTGCGCGCCCGGACCCATGACCCCCTCCGCTCTTTCGGGATTCGCCATAAAGAAAGTCTCGACGTTCTGTTCGGGGATCACGGAAAGGCCCGTAGCCGCGGCGCCGATGGCGAATGGCGCAATGTTGTCTTTGGAGAATAGCCCCCCGAAGTTCTTCGCCAAGTCCTTAGCGAAGTCGCGGTTCCGCGGAGCTTCAAAGTAGACAGGGGGCTCAGCGAACGCCGAACCGCTCAGGCACAAAAACGCCGCCATGCAGCAGGATACAGAGAAGTTTTTCAACGCCGGGACTACGGCTCCTTAGTCTAATTCATCGACACGGTCGGCCAAACGGTTCCTTGGTCGGTCTGAGTGACGGGCGCCAGTCCCTTGTACCGGAATTTCTGTACGCGCTGGCCGCGATACGTCTCCGTACTATAAAGGTTGCCCTGCGAATCGGTGGCGATGCTGTGTACCGCATAGAACTGTCCCGGTTGCCGGCCGCCGTCGCCGAACGTCGTCAAAACCTCCAGCGACAAGCGATCGAGGACGTGGATCTTCATATTCGATCCGTCCGCGACATACAAAAATTTCTGTTCCGGGTCCCGCGAAAGGGCGACGTCAAAGGTCGCTCCGTCTCCCAGCGTGTTCTTGGCGACGACCACTTCGTTGACGTACGTGCCGTCCGTCTTGAAAACCTGTATGCGATTATTCGTTCGATCGCAAGCGTAGAGCAACCCGTCGTCGGCAAGCGCAACCGCGTGGACCGGCGTCCGGAACTGCTGCGACAGAGGATCGGCCGGATTGTAAGGCGGCAGCTGCGTATCGTCGGGCACATTGCCGTAGGCGCCCCAATGGCGCTTGTACTCGCCCGTGTCCGCGTCGAGTACGATTACGCGTCGATTGCCGTAGCCGTCGGCGACATAGATCTCGTTGGTTTTCGGGTCGACCAGCGTCTTGGCGGGTAATTTGAAGTTGCCTAGATCGTTGCTGCCCGTACCGGCAAAAGGCTTGCCGACTTGCATCAAGAACTGTCCGGTCTGGGTGAATTTCAGGATCATGCTGTCGTGGACCGCGCCTTTCCCCATGGCGCTCTCGTCGTGAGGCATGAGCGTCTGCCCGGCCGCCACGCCGCGGCCATTGCCGCCGATCCAAACGTTGCCCTTGAAGTCGACGTCGATGCCGTGGTTGGACGTCGGCCAATCGTAGCCTTCCCCTGGTCCGCCCCAGTGCCCGATCAGATCACCCTCGGAGTTGAACTGCAAAACGGGCGGCGCGGGCTGGCAGCATTCCGAAGCCGGCGGATCCCAAGTGGCATAGACTTCTTTCGGCTCCAATGAACCGCCGCGGTGAATGATCCAAACGTTATCGTTGTCGTCCACATCGACGCCGATCACAGCCCCCAGCAGCCAGTGATTCGGCAGCGGTTTCGGCCACATCGGGTCGACCTCAAATTTGGGAGCCATCGGCCCGCCTGCGTCGGTAGCAGCCTGCTGTTCAACAGCGGCCGATTGGCAGCCAAGCAGGCCGGTGATGATGAGCGTCGCGGCGCCAAACTGGAGTTTCCGGGTCATGTCTTACCTCGCTTTACAGGGCGTACGGTATCATACACGGTCCGGCGGGTCAGTAACACCGTGTTTTCTCGTTTTCGTTCGATTCTGTACGCGGCGGCTCTATGTCTCGCGCACGCCGCCGCCTTGCCCGCCCACGATATCCCCCTGGACGTCGCCGTCCACATGCTGGTCAAACCGGAAGGCGACCGGCTGCAACTGCTGGTCCGAATGCCGCTGCAGTCGATCCGCGACGTCGAGTTCCCCGAGTTCGGCCCAGGCTACCTGGACATCGATCGGCTGGCTCCCCAACTGACCGATCTGGCCACGCTGTGGATCGCGAACGACGTCGAAATCCACGAAAACGGGCGCCGCCTGCCCCTCCCGCGAGTCGCCGCGACGCAAATCTCGATCCAGTCCGACCGCTCATTCGCTTCCGCCGACGAAGCGATCGCTCATATCACCCAGCCTTTGTTGCCGAACTCCGCCAACGTCGTCTGGAACCAAGTGTGGTTCGACGTTCTGCTGGAATACCCGATCGCCTCCGATCAGTCGGCTTTCTCGATGCGCCCTGGCATGGAGCGGCTCGCGGCGAGAGTCGTCACGACCCTGCGATTTCTGCCTCCAGGCGGCGCCGTGCGGGTTTACGAGTTTGAGGGTGATCCAGGCGTCGTCCCGTTGGACCCGCGCTGGCATCAGGCCGCCTGGCGTTTTGTCGAGTCCGGATTCTTGCATATCCTCGACGGCGCGGATCATCTGCTGTTCCTGCTTTGCCTGGTGATCCCGTTCCGGCGCGTTTGGCCCCTGGTCGGCGTCGTCACGGCGTTTACGGTCGCCCACTCGGTGACGTTGGCGGCCTCCGCGTACGGCCTTGCGCCCGACGCGCTGTGGTTCCCGCCGCTGATCGAGACGCTGATCGCCCTCTCGATCGTCTGGATGGCGCTTGAAAACATCGTCGGGGTTACGCCGCAGAACCGCCGTTGGATGTTCGCGCTTGGGTTCGGCCTGGTGCACGGCTTCGGCTTTTCCTTCGCCCTGCGCCAGACGCTGCAGTTTGCCGGCGAACACTTGTTGACCTCCCTGCTGGCCTTCAACATCGGCGTGGAGATCGGACAACTGCTGGTTCTCGCCGTTTTGGTTCCGGCGCTAGCGTTGCTCTTCCGCCATGTGGTCGCCGAGCGTATGGGCACGATTATCCTGTCGGCCATCGTGGCCCATACGGCCTGGCATTGGATGATGGAGCGGGGCGAAATCCTGGCCCAATTCGATATCCCTTGGTCGGGGGAGATTCTGCTCTGGATGGCCGCTTTCGTCGCGGTCATCGCACTCGCCGGGACGGCCCAGCGCTGCTTCTCGCGCCCGAAACCCCTCAGCGGGGTGTAGGATGTACGCCATGTCTCGTCGCCTATTGCTCTGCCTCGCGCTTGGCGCTCTTGGGGCCTTCGCCCAGGAGCGGGAGCGCGTGTTCTACTACCCCAAGCCGGTCGAGCGTACTCCGTATGTCGCGCCGATGAAGCCGGTCACGCATCTGGATGACCTCAAGGCCAAATACGCCGGGCAGACGAATTGGCGCGAAAAGATCATCGATGACGGCAACTCGCTCGCCTACATGATCCAAGAGGCGCCGGGCTCGAAGTACGCCCGCCGCATGTTCGCCGATTCGCCCGCCTGGTGGGTTGTGGTCGAAGGCACGGTACGTTTCGAGATTGAGCAACCCGATGGTAGTTTCGAAACCGTTGAGGCGACCAAAGGCTCCTACGTCTTCGTGCCGGAACGCATGGTGCATTCGCTTGAGGTCATCGGCGACCAACCGGCGATTCGTTTTGA
This sequence comes from uncultured Bryobacterales bacterium, assembly GCA_946887065.1. The sequence continues at coordinate 27 of CAMPKL010000543.1, read as the reverse complement.
AGTGACGTTGTACGCGGCAACGCCCGT
>CAMPKL010000542.1 GCA_946887065.1 uncultured Bryobacterales bacterium | reverse complement strand
AACTGGTACCACTCGAAGACCACTGGTCAGCCGCGGCGGGCTTACGTCTATACTCCGCCGAATTATGCGAACACTGTCGTGCGCTACCCAGTGCTCTACCTGCAACACGGAGCGGGCGAGAACGAGACGAGTTGGACGTGGCAGGGCAAGGCAAACCTCATCCTCGATAACTTGATTGCCGACGGCAAAGCCGTGCCGATGATCGTGGTGATGGATTGGGGTTATGCTTCGAAGCCTGGCGACGAGAACCAGCGCGGCAACGGCGCATTCGGCGAAGTGGTGATCAACGATTTGATTCCGTTCATCGACTCGGCCTACCGTACGCGTCCCGGCCGTTGGACGCGGGCCATCGCCGGGCTCTCGATGGGCGGCGGCCAAGCGCTCAGCGTGGGCTTCGCCAATTTGGACAAGTTCTCGGCTATCGCGGCGTTGAGCGGCGCGGGACGTAACAACCCGATGGAGACCTCCGGCAAGTCAGCCGAAGAGATCAACAGCCAGCTTTCGTTGCTGTGGCTCGGCTACGGCCACCAAGACGGCGGCTACGAACGCGGCAAGGCACTGCGCGAAACCCTCGAAGCCGCCGGCGTCAAGCACGCCTGGTTTGAAGGCCCCGGCGGACACGAATGGCAAGTGTGGCGCAAACACCTTTACGACATCGCGCCGCGCTTGTTCCGCTGAGTTGGTACTATTAGCCGCTTCTTTCTACGCCCTTACCACGATGACGGCTCCAGCAATCATTCGTTCATCCTTCATCTTGGCCGGCTTTGTAGCGCTGGCGAGTTTGATCTGGCCTTTCCCCAGGGCGATTCTCGTCGCCTCGCTCGTTCTCGCTGCTGGGCAACTGTGGGCCGCGCGAGATAGAGGCGCCTGGCTGCGCGCTGTTCTATTTCTCCTGCTCGGCGGCGGACTCACTCTGCTCGAAACGAACGAGTCGATATCCCGTTTTCCTTTGCACCCCGACCTGCCGCTTGTGGTAGGAATTGTCGCGTCCATTCTTCTTGCCGTCTTCAGCCGCGACAAGATGCGTGCGGCAAGAATCGCCGCCATCTGCGTGGTCGTGGGTCTCTTCTTCTCCGCCCTTGACGCCGACGGCGTTTCCTCCTTTTGGCGAGCGAGCATCCTGGCCAAGAAATCTGTCGGCGGACTTCCTCAAGTCTCATGGTCCGACGTGAGACACGAAGTATTCGGCACGCGCATCGGTTTCAAGAACATCGACGTCGACCATTGGGCGCGAGTCATCGACCGCAAACCTGGCCCCAACGGCGATATAGAGCTGTTCCGAACGGAACTAGGCGACATGTGGGCTCCGGCGGTCAATCACGAGTCCGTCGCACTGATCGCGCAGGAGATGGTCGCTCTTGACGAATACCAAATCCACGAACATCGAATCCGGCCCGGCGATGTCGTCATCGACTGCGGCGGCCACGTCGGTTTCTATACCAAGCTGGCCTTGCGCCAAGGCGCTAGCCTAGTCGTCGCCTTCGAACCCGATCCGGAAAACCATGGGCTCTTCAGCCAAAACCTCCAGCAAGAGATTGCCGACGGCCGCGTGATCCTCATCAAGGCCGGCGTGTGGGACGAGCGGGACGAACTCGTCTTTCACCACTCCAAAGACAATCCCGGGGCGCACGGTTTCTTCGGCAATGACGGCGAAGAAGTGCTCGTCGAAAACGTGCCGGTCTTGCCTCTCGACGATCAAGTTGAGGAGCTCGGCCTCCAGCGGGTGGACTGGATTAAGATGGACATCGAGGGAGCCGAACAGCGTGCGCTCAAAGGCGCGGCCCGCACCCTGGCAAAATTCAGACCGAGTCTCGCAATCTGCACCTACCATCGCCAGGACGATCCAGACTCCATTCCGCCCATCGTCCTAGCTGCAAACTCGGCATACACGACCGCGGCGAAGCGCATTGCGGCCAACGGCTTCATTCGTCCCAAAGTCTTATTCTTCTATTAATCAGTCTCCAGCTCGATCAGCGAGAACGGGTTGACCCGCGCATCGAGAATCCGCGCGCCCCAATGCAAGTGCGGCCCGGTCACGCGCCCCGTCGCGCCCGCCAGCCCCACCACCTGCCCGCGCAATACCAGATCGCCAGGCTTCACCATGATCTTCGATAGATGCAGGTACATCGTATAGACGCCCAGCCCGTGGTCGATGAAAACAGCATTGCCGTTGAAGAAGAAGTCGTGCGCAAGCACGACCTGGCCCATATTGGAAGCCACGATCTCCGTGCCCGTCGGCGCAGTCAAATCCACGCCCGAATGCGGCGCCCGCGGCTGATCGTTGAACACTCGCCGATGCCCGAAATTTTTGCCGCTCGTCACTTCCGGTATCGGCGTCACAAAGGGCTCGCGCCAATATTTCTCCGGCGTCAGCCGGGCGAAGACCGCCGCCGTCTCTTGCGCCTCGCGCTTCGCCCGCGCCTGGTCTTCCGGGCTCAACTCCACATACTTCGGGGCCACGGTCAGCCGTGTCGTCGGGAAACTCCTGCCTTTCACCTCAATCGTCTCGTCCCGCTGCTCCTCGCGTCCGTCTTCGAAGCGGAACGTCACCACCGCCTCATGTTCTCCCGTCGGCAGATCCAGATCCACGCCGATCACCGTGACCCACTGTTCTCCGTCCGTCACCAGCGGCACGTCGCGGCCAGTCCAGGCAATCGACGCCCGCTCCAGTCCCGGCTCGTTCGGATACTGCACCTTTAGCGCCTCACCTTGAAACGCGGTCAGCGCCGCCAACAGCACGAAGAAAGTCATGCCCTCATTCTAGGAGCCGGCGCCAGACCCGCAAGTTTGCCCGCTCCGAACGTCAATAACCCGGCCAGCATGCCCGGCATTACCTCATAGACCACGCTCTGGTCCCACCCCAACGCCCGCCACGCAACGACCGTCGCAACTCCCACAACCGTCATCGCAATCGCCAACGCCTCTGACGGATGTTCGTCGAGCGCATAGACGATCATCAGCGGACCGAAAGCGCTCGCCAGTGCCGACCAAGCGATCAGCACCAGACTAAAGACGCTTTCATTTCCCGAAAGCGCAATCGCCAATGCCAACGCCGTCACGAACACGGTTGCCGCCTTCGTTGCCCGGTAGCTGCGTAGCGCGCGAAACGGCGTATCGCGGGTGACCGCCGCCGTACAGCTCAAGATCAGCGAATCGGCGGTCGAAATCGTTGCGGCGAATAAGCCCGCCAACACCAGTCCCGTCCACGCCGGAGGCAGCAACTGTCCCGCCAGGGTCGGCAGTGCGAGTTCGGCATCGAACTCCGCGCTTGCAGGCAGCAATAGGCGCGCCGCGAGACCCACCGCGATGGTTGCGGCGTAGAACGCCGTAAACCACGCGTAGTAGTAAGCCCGAACCCGCCACATCTTGTCCGGGTCATCCATGGCCATGAATCGGATCATGATATGCGGCTGGCCGATCACAGCCGCTCCGGCGAACAGCCAGCCAGCGCCGAACAGCAAGGGCCCGAAAAT
>CAMPKL010000541.1 GCA_946887065.1 uncultured Bryobacterales bacterium | reverse complement strand
CCCTTTAACTGCGGGCGTATCGGCGGTTACCAGCGGCGTTTCGGCTGGGCTATTCGTGAATTCAGGCATTCCCCACCTCCCGCGACAATTCCGCGCCGCGCATCAGCGAAGTCAAAATCTTGTCGTAATCCTGGCAACGGCATAAGTTCCCCGAAATGCCGTGGGCCAGCTCCTGGCGCGTGGGATTGGGATTCGTCTTCAGGAATCCGACAGCCGCCATGAGGAATCCCGACATGCAAAATGCGCACTGGAATCCCTGCTCTTCGACAACGGCTTGCTGCACCGGGTGCAGAGTGCCATCGGGACTCGCGAGCCCTTCCACCGTCTGAATCTTCTTGCCGCGCGTGCTATGGGTCAGCACCGAGCAGGAGTAATGCGGTACATCGTCAATCAATACCGAGCAGGCGCCGCATTCTCCCCGGTCGCAGCCCAGCTTGGTGCCGGTCAGACCGAGCTTGTAACGCAGGGTCATCGCCAGCGTTTCCTGCTTCATGACGTCGACTCGCCGTTGCTGGCCGTTCACGTCCAGCGTGATCAGCCGCTCGACTGAACCGGGCGCCGACGCAAATACCTGCGCGATCGAACCCCGGAACAGATAGCCGGTGGAGGAGACCGCGCCGGCGGCAATCACCCCTTTAATTAGGTCCCGTCTCGACAGAATGGGCTTTGTTTGCGGATCGTGAACGTCGGACATGAACGCACCTCAAAGATTGTTGTGCCTTGTGAACCCCGGAAGGGCGCCCGTATCATAGCGCCTCCGGCCCGCCGGCTCAACTGTCTTCAAGTCGCGCCCTGTGTGTTCTATTCCCGTTCACCGAGAATGCCTTCCTCTACCTGCACCGTCCAGGCCAGGCCGCGCGACTCGATGGATAGGAAGAACGGCCGCGGTTCTTCCGCCACGTAAGCGATGCCGTCACCAGCCCCCTGCTGATCGACAGCCACGCTCATGAACCTTCCGCTCACGGAGCTATGCACGTCAACCCGGAACTTCCCCTCCGTCGAACCTTGCCCGTCTTCGCTTTCGGCCATCCACTTAATTCGCCACTGACCCGTGTCGATGTTGAACGATTCGGTCTGCGCGTTTCCCACACCCGACTGAGAAATGATGGGGCGCCAGCCCATGGCCAAGACTTTGGGCTCCGCTTTCGGCCGAGGCCAATAGGCGCTCACGATCCAGGCCGCGGCCACGATTGCAAACAGACCGACTAGCCAGCGGCGGCGGCCGGTTCCGACCGCAGCTTGAAGCCTGTCGCTCACCATTCAACAAAGTGTATTGAACGGCGCAGCCGTGCGGGGCTTTGAGGGCACTTATCGTTTGCGGCCCTTCCGGCCTGTCCGATATCCTTGAAGTTTGGGCCTTCCCGCTGTACATGGACGCATTTCAAATAACGAGGGCCCTAATCGACATCGATTCGGTCACGCCAAACGAAGAGCAAATCGGCGATTGGCTCTTCGATCACCTGCGTCCGTTGGCGGCGCGTTTCAACGGGCGCATCGAGAAGGTCGAAGTCGAACCCGGCCGTAGTAACGTTTGGGCTTGGTGGGGGACACCCGAAATCGTCTTCTCCACTCACATTGACACCGTTCCCCCCTTCATCCCTTCGAAAGAAGACGACGAGTTCATCTGGGGCCGCGGCGCTTGCGATACCCATGGTCTTTGCGCCGCGATGATCAAGTCTCTTGAACGGCTCCTGGAAGAGGACGTGCGCGATTTGGGCCTGCTGCTCGTTGTCGGCGAAGAGGTTGACGGCCGCGGCGCCGCCTTCGCGAATAGAACCCCCCCAGCCGGCGTTCGCTATCTCATTAATGGCGAACCGACCGAAAACCAGTTGGCCCTCGGCTCCAAGGGCGCGCTCGGCCTCAAGTTGACAGCCAAAGGCGCCGCCGCCCATTCCGCATACGAAGAGCTTGGCGATTCGGCGATCATCAAGCTTCTCGACAACCTGCAGGCGCTGCGCGGCGTGGTTTGGCCCAGCGATCCGATCCTGGGCGAGACGACGCTGAACATCGGCACGATCAAAGGCGGCATCGCCGCCAACGTCGTTCCCGACGAGGCGTCAGCCACGCTGATGATTCGCGTCGTTACGGACCTTGCGGCGATCAAGGAGCAAGCAATGGCTGCTCTCGATGACCGCGTCGAAGTGGAGGTCTTTGCCTACAGTCCTGCCGTCCGTATGAAGGCCGTCGACGGCTTTAAGACTTCCGTCGTGAAGTACACGACCGATATTCCGAAACTAACCAACTGGGGCCAGCCCCTCCTACTGGGCCCTGGGACGATTCATGTGGCGCACACGCTCGAAGAGCGCGTGCCGAAGAAGCAGATCGCCGAAGCCATCGAGCTGTACGTGCGGCTCGTGAAGCAACTCAAAGCGGAGACGAAGAACTAAACCCGACTCGGGCGTTCTCGACTGATTTCAGACGAGCGCCCGGCTCGCAAGGGGATTCCTATGCCAAATAAGATCGAAGTTGGAGTACTTGGCGCCACCGGGATGGTGGGCCAACAGTTCATTTGCCAGTTGCAGGGCCACCCGCTGTTTGAGCTGACTTGGCTCGGCGCCAGCGAGCGTTCGGCCGGCAAGACCTACACGGAAGCATGCCGCTGGGTGCAGGACCGCCCCGTGCCCCCGGATATTGCGAAGCGGACGGTCCAAGAAGCGGTCCCCTCCGCCGCGGCGCCCAAGCTTGTCTTCTCAGCCATGGACGCCTCCGTCGCCGGCGAGATCGAGCAGGCTTTCGCCCAGGCCGGACACGTCGTCGTTTCCAATTCAAAAAACCACCGCATGCTTGCCGACGTGCCTCTGCTGGTCCCGGAGATTAATCCCGAACACCTCGATTTGATCCCCATTCAGCGCAAGAACCGCGGCTGGTCCGGAGCCATCGTTACCAACCCGAACTGCTCGACGATCGCCCTAACCATGGGACTTGCGCCCCTCAAGCCCTTCGGCATCAAGCGGATTCTTGCGACGACCCTGCAGGCTATCTCCGGCGCAGGCTATCCCGGGCTGCCCTCGATGGACATCGTGGCGAATGTGATTCCGTTCATCGGGGGCGAAGAAGAAAAGATGGAAGTTGAGACCCACAAGATTCTCGGCGCCTTCACCGGCGGGGGCATCGAGGTCCTCGACGCCCCAATGAGCGCTCACTGCAACCGCGTCCAGGTCGTCGACGGCCATACTGTTTGCGTCTCCGTCGACCTTGACGCCAAGCCGTCCATCGACGAGATCAAGGCCGCGTTCCATTCTTTTAGCGGCGTGCCGCAGCAGAAGAAGCTGCACACCGCCCCGCTGCGTCCCATTCACCTGATGGAAGAGCCCGACCGTCCCCAACCGCGCCGCGACGCGATGCGCGAGAATGGCATGGCCGTCTCGGTGGGGCGCATACGCAAGTGCCCCATCCTGGGCTACAAGTTCGTTTCCCTGGGACACAACACCATTCGCGGCGCCGCCGGAGCCGCCGTCTTGAACGCTGAGTTG
>CAMPKL010000540.1 GCA_946887065.1 uncultured Bryobacterales bacterium | reverse complement strand
TAGTTCTCCATTTGCTGGATCGGAGCCCGGCCCCTCACCCCCCTTGCCGGGCTCCACTTTTTTTGAACATTGTGCGCCAGTGCTCGTAGCTCTCGTGAAGAGCAGCGCGCCATGGCTTTCCCCGCAGACCTACAACACGTTTTCCGGCGGCTGCGCCGTTCCCCCGGCTTCGCAGCCGTCGCTTTGCTGACCCTGGCCCTGGGCACAGGCGCAAGTACGGCGATTTTCAGCGTCTTGAACGGCGTGATGTTGAAGCCCCTGCCGTTCCCGGATTCCGAACGCCTCGTCGGCGTTTGGCACACGGCGCCGGGCCTCAACTTCGACGCCCTGAACGCCTCGCCTTCCACCTACTACGTCTATCGCGAAGAGTCGCGGACGTTCGAAGACGTCGGTCTGTGGAATGGCGGTTCCGCCGCGGTCACCGGGCTCGCCGAACCCGAACAAGTCGAGGTCTTGCGCGTCACCGACGGCACATTGCCCCTGCTCGCCGTGCCCCCGCTTCAGGGACGCTGGTTCGTTTCCGGGGATGATGTCCCCGGCGCCGCCGACACCGTGATCCTGACCTACGGCTTCTGGCAGCGAAAGTTCAGTTCCGACCCGGAGATCGTCGGGAAGTCCGTAATCGTCGATGGCCGCCCCAGGGAAGTCATTGGCGTCATGCCCGAATCGTTTCGTTTCCTCAATCGCAGCCCCTCGCTGATCCTGCCGTTGCAGTTGAACCGCGCGGAAGTCTTCGTCGGACAATTTAGCTACAACGGCGTGGCGAGGCTTAAGCCGGGGGCCACGATCGAGCAGGCCAACGCCGACGTGGCCCGCATGCTGCCGATGATGTACGACCGCTTCCCGCTCGCGCCGGGCATCAGCAGGGAGATGTTCGAGCAAGCCAAGATCGGACCTAACGTGCGCCCCTTCAAGCAAGACCTCGTCGGCGATATCGGCAGCGTGCTGTGGGTCTTAATGGCGGCGGTCGGCTTGGTGCTGTTCATCGCCTGCGCCAATGTGGCGAACCTCCTGCTGGTGCGCGCCGAAGGACGCAGCCACGAGCTGGCCGTCCGCTCCGCGCTCGGCGCCGGACGCGGAGCCCTCGCCCGCGAACTGCTGACCGACACCGTGACGCTGAGCCTGCTCGGCGGGACCTTGGGCATCGCAGTGGCTTACGGGGCGATCCGCTTGTTGAAATATCTGAACCCTGTGAATCTGCCGCGTTTGGAAGAGATCGCCATCGATCCGGCCGCGCTGGCCTTCGCGTTTGCCGTATCGTTAGTCGGCGGGTTCTTACTAGGTCTGATTCCGGTCTTGCAATACGGCAGGCCAAGACCGGCGGCAGCTCTGCGCGGCGGCGTTCGCGGCTCCAGCCAAGGCCGCGAGAGGCATCGCGCGCAACGCTCGCTCGTCGTGCTGCAAGTGGCCATGACGTTGGTGTTACTGATCGGCTCCGGCTTGATGATCCGCACCTTCCGCGCGATGCAAGGCGTCGATCCCGGTTTCACCGAACCCGAACGCATTCTGACCTTGCGGCTGACCATCCCCGAGGCGCTAACCGAAAGTCCCGAAGCCGTGGCGCGCCTGCACTATGACCTGGCGCAAAGTATCTCGTCGGTCCCCGGCGTCGCCGCGCTCGGCCTTACCAATTCCATCACCATGGACGGCTCTAATAACAACGACCCAGTATTCGTTGAAGATCAGCCGAGCGCTGGAGGCGACTTGCCTCCGATGCGCCGCTACAAGAACATCTCTCCCAGCGTCTTCGAAGCCATGGGCAACACCATCCTTGCAGGTCGTGATTTCACCTGGACCGACATCCTTGAGGCTCGCGAGGTGGTACTCGTCTCCGAGAGTTTCGCCCGCGAATACTGGGACGCCCCCAGCGCCGCGCTCGGCAAGCGCGTCCGCGAGAACACGGCCGGCGTCTGGCGCGAGATCGTCGGCGTCGTCGGCGACGAGCGCGACGACGGCATCGCCAAACCGGTCCCCAAGATCATCTATTGGCCCTTGCTTATCAAAAACTATTGGGGCTTCCCGTTCAACGTCAGCCGTTCGCTGGTTTACGCCATACGCAGCGACCGAACCGGCACCGAAGGATTCCTCGAAGAGGTCCAGCGTGCCGTCTGGGCCGTCAACCCCAGCCTGCCCGTCGCCAATGTCCGCACCGTGGCGGAAGTTTATGACCGCGCCTTGGCGCGTACGTCATTCACCCTCGTCATGCTGGGCATCGCCGGCTCGATGGCCCTGCTGCTGGGCGTGGTCGGCATCTACGGCGTCATCTCCTACTCGATCTCAAAACGCACCCGCGAGATCGGCATCCGCATGGCCCTCGGAGCGCAACAACAGACGGTCCGCGGCATGTTTCTGCAGCAAGGCCTCTGGCTGGTCGCCATCGGCATTGCCGGCGGGCTCGCGGCCGCTGTGCCGCTAGCGCGCTTCCTGTCGACGCTGTTGTTTGGCGTCAGTCCGCTCGACCCAACGACCTACGGCGCCGTCTCGCTGGTACTGATTGCGTCGGCGCTGCTGGCGACCTACCTGCCGACTCGTAGGGCCACGCGCGTCGAACCGGTCGACGCCTTACGATCGGAATAAGCTGGTTGCGATAACAGCCGAAAAGCGCGATGCTAATCGGCGCTATGTCTTCTTCCAACCGTCGCGATTTCGTCAAGCAGCTTTACGCCTCCAGCGCCGTGCTGTCCGGCAGCCTTGCTTCAAGGCAGCTTGCCAGCGGTCAGTCCAATCGGGCCGGCAACGTCCTCGCCAACGGCTCGCGCATCAAAGCGGATCTTGACCCTAAGGTCTTCGGCGCCTTCCTCGAACACCTCGGGCGCGCCGTCTACGAAGGCGTCTACGAGCCCGGCTCGCCGCACGCCAACAGCGACGGCTACCGCACCGACGTCGTCCAAGCTGTCAAAGATACCGGCGTGCCGATCATCCGCTATCCCGGCGGAAACATGGTCTCCGGCTACAACTGGCTCGACGGCGTCGGCCCCAGGAACCAGCGGCCCACCGTCCTCGAACGCGCCTGGAACTCGCTTGAGCCGAACCAGTTCGGCACCAACGAATTTATGGACTGGTGCAAGCTCGTCGGTACCGAGCCGCTGCTTGGCTGCAACTTCGGCACCGGCACCGTCGAAGAAGCCGTGCACTATGTCGAGTACTGCAATCTCGATCGCGGCACCAAGTGGGCCGACTTGCGCCGCTCCCACGGCTACGAGCAGCCGCACAAGGTCAAGTACTGGTGCCTCGGCAATGAGATGGACGGCCCCTGGCAAATCGGACGCCTCCAGGCGGGCGAGTACGGCCGCAAGGCGCGCGATGCCGCCCAACAGTTCCGCATCGTCGATCCCGACGTGCAGTTGATTGCGTGCGGCTCAAGCGCCGCCACCATGCCCACTTACTTGGTTTGGGACCGCGAAGTCCTGGAGGCCTGCTACGACCAAGTCGACGGCCTGTCGCTGCACGTGTACTACGGCAATACTCCCAACC
>CAMPKL010000539.1 GCA_946887065.1 uncultured Bryobacterales bacterium | reverse complement strand
ACCATGAAGATCGCCCAGGTGGCTCACGATCACGGCGTCCCGTGCTTCTGCGCCGACTTGACCGTGAACCCGATCCTGCAGGACTGGAATAAGAACATCGCCGCCAGGCTGGCCCCGCTGCCCGGAGTCCAAGGCGGCTTAATGGAGGCCAATGGCCATCAAAACTACAGCCGATGGGAGCAGATGAAGTCGTATCATCCGCTGGCAGGCGCCTCGTGGACAAAGTGGGAAGACGGCGCCTTTCCTTTGCAGGATGAGTTTTACGATAAGAGCGGCGGGATCTTCCTGCCCTCGACGCACTACGAAGGGCTGTTCCCCGACACGGCCTAAGGAGGTTATCTTGGAGCGACGCAGTTTTCTGAAAGTGACCGCGCTGGCTGCCTCCGCCGGCATCGCCAAGGGCCAATCCGAAGGAGTACCGGATTATCGAGTCGTCACGCAGTACCCGCGGTCTGAGAATCCGGGTATGCCCGGTCCTTATCCTGGGCGCGTCGTCCGCGTCCGTTCGGAGAAATGCGTCGATTCGGCAACCGAACGCATCGATGTCCCCACCGTGCAACAGATGATCTCGCGCGGCATGAGCGAGCTGACCGGCGACCGCGACCATCGCGACAGCTGGCGCCGATTCTTCTCCTCGGAAGATACCGTCGGCATCAAAGTGAATAGTTCGGGCGCGCCGACAAAGATGAATTCGCGCCCCGAGGTGGTCGCGGAAATTTGTGAACGCTTGATCGACGCGGGGGTCAAGCCGGGGGAGATTTTCGTCCATGACCGCAATACGGGCCAGCTGGCCCAGATTCACTACGAGGACTACGTCCCCGACGGCGTCCGCGTGGAAACTGAGGTGGGCTACTTGGGCTTCGATCCGGACGTGTACGTCGACGTGAATTTCTTTGGCGAAGACGACACGCGCTCCTTTGCCTTGCGCATGGCTACCGAACGTTTCACCAAGATCATCAATGTCCCCAACATGAAGGACCATAGCGCCTCCGGGGTCACCGGCTGTCTCAAGAATCTCGCCTACGGCGAGTTCAGCAACGTGGCTCGCTCGCACTATCACGCCAAGACGCACACAGGCACCTTCATTGGCACGCTCTGCAACGTCGAGCCGTTTCGTTCACGCACCGTGCTGCAAGTCATGGATGGGCTGATTGGCGTCTGGCACGGCGGCCCTTTTTCGAACGACCCGCGCTTCCGCTTCCATCCCAAGCAGATGTTGTTCGGCACCGATCCGGTGGCCATCGACCGCATCTTGATCGACGTGATTGACGATAAACGCAAGGCCGAAGGCGCCATCTCCGTCTGGGACCGGTCCGACGAACACCTCGACTCGATTGACCATTCCAAGTGGGCCAAAGACCCCAATGTCAATCGCTTTTACCGGGAGACAGGGCACATCGAGTACGCGTCGAGTTTTGGCCTCGGCGTCTACGACATCAAACGTATCGACCTGAAGGAGATCGAAATCGCATGACCTGGCTGCTCGTCGCCGCCATGCTGCCCGGCCTGCACTGGACCGGCGATCTCGACACGGCTAGACAACTCACGGCTGCCGGTATTGAACGAATCTTCGTCGAGCCCGCGAGCTTGGGGGGCTGGGACGCACTCGGCTTCAGCGCCGAGAGCGATGCGCGACTGAGCGAGTACACCGCCGTAGCGGCGCCTTCGGCCCGCCGCGAACGGAGCGCCGGTATGGCTACCAGCATCCCTTGGATCGAAGCCAATGGATGGCACTTTCTGCAAGGAGTCGAGCGAGCCTGGTACAAGGACGTCCCGGCCGGCCGCGCCGCTCTGGCGGCAGCCGAGGCCTTCTCCTACGGCGTGGACGCCGTTCTGGACGTGAAACCGGAAGATATCGCGGCCTTCGGAGCCATGCTTCAATTTCTCAAGACGCTGCCCAGCGCCGAAGGCCAAACGCTCGCCGACATCGGCTTCGTGAATGACGGGTCCCCCGAGGCGTTAGAAGCGATGAAACTGCTGGAGCGCCGCAATCTCCTGTTTCGCGTCGTCGAGCAGCCTGATCCGCAACTCGACCTCAACGTCCAGATCGGCAGCGCTGCGTTCCCGCGCGAGAGCGCCGCCAACCCTCACGAGTTCGCCGTGCAGGTACGCCAAAAGCTGACGGATGACCGCCGCCTCTTGCGAATCTTCGGGAGTAATGTCGTGCTGGGACATGTTGCGACAGTTGGCGACGCCACGCGGGTTCATCTGCTCAACCATGGCCCGCGCGGAACAGTCGATCGGTTGCGCATCCGCGTCGAGGGCGCCTTCAGCACCGCCAAGCTCGCCTCGTTCGACACGGACGACACCGCCGTGCTGGACCTTGCGGTGCGAGACGGCGCGACCGAGTTTACCGTCCCGCGAATCGTCACCTACGCCGTCATCGACCTAGAGTAGGACCGCCGCAAGTGACAATCCCGTCCCATCGGACTAAACTGTTGGCGGTCTAGTCGGAGGAGCGCTATGAGATTCACAATCGTTTTAGCCCTATTTGTCGCGTTGGCGGCGCCCGCGACCGCGCCGGCGCAAACCGCCGGGGGCGTCACAGTCGCCGAGCCGTTCAGCCTCGGCACTTTCCAGATCGACGGTTCGCCTCACGTCGGCATCGTTTTGCGCAACAGCATCGTGGTTGACCTCAACGCCGCCAACGCCGCGTTGGAGCTTAACCCGGCCTATCCCAAGTTGCCGCCTCCCGCCGACATGCTGGAGCTGATTGGCCGTTATGAATACGGGATGCAGCGGCGCCTGTACGAAATCGTCAATGATCTCGTCGCCGGCAACCGCGTGACGGGCGGCGCCCGCCCCGACTTTGTCCACGATCTTGAACAAGTTCGGACCTTGGCCCCGATCCTCTACCCCGGCAAGATTCTCAATGCGGCCGTCAACTTCTATAGCCACGTAAACGAGTCCGGTACGCCGGAAGAAATCGCGGCCGGGCGCCGCGCCCGCCGTGAGAATCGAGGCGTGCCCTACCTGTTTCTCAAGCCCAGCCGCGGCGCCGTCATCGGAACCGGCGACACCGTGATGCTGCCCTACGGGCGCGACCGTATCGACTGGGAGGTCGAGCTAGCCACCGTCATCGGACGAACCGCCAAGTACGTCACGGCTAGCGAGGCCAAGGTTTACATTTTCGGCTATATGGTTTCGATGGACATCTCCGACCGCGGCGGCCGCCCGCCTGGCGGCAATCCGCTGCAGTCCGATTGGTTCGTCGGCAAGGGTCATGACACCTTCGCCCCCATGGGCCCCTGGATCGTCCCCAAGGAGTTCTATGGCGACCCCATGGAGAAGCTTCGCCAAACGCTCAGCATCGGCGCCGAGAAAATGCAGGAGGCTACAGCCGGCGACATGATCCACTCGTAGTATGAGCTGATCGAATACGGCTCTTCGATCATCACGCTCTACCCCGCCGACGTCATCAACAATGGCACTTCCGGGGGGACGGGGCAGGGAACGGCCGTTCGCGGCGCACAGCGATTC
>CAMPKL010000538.1 GCA_946887065.1 uncultured Bryobacterales bacterium | reverse complement strand
TAAGTTCGGGGGGCACGCGCAGCGTCGGACCCGTCACTCGCTGCTTCACCACGGCACCATTCTGTACGACTTCGACATCCGTCGCATAAGAAACTCGTTGCGCGAACCAATTCGGCAGCCAGGCTACCGCAGAGGACGCACACACGATCACTTCGTAGTCAACGCGCCTATTTCACTGGAGGCGCTCCTCGAAGGCTTGCGGACCTTCGCGGCAGGCCTGTAAGAGTGGATCCGGCGCCGCCAACCGTGCGACTAGCAGTTTTTCTTTGCCTGTGTTGTGCCTTACCGGGCTTCTCGCAGGAGGCAGCGTGTGACTCTGCCGCACAGATCATCGACGCCAATGGTCAACTGATGATCAGGAACGTTTCCGACACATCGATTCTTGCTTATTTCATCGCCTCGCATGATCGCGAACGCACGTACAGGGGCACCTTCACAGAAGGGGATTCGCTTGGCTCCAGCCAATCATTGGAGATTGGAAGAGCGGATGTGGCAGCGAGTGAATTATCTGATTACGTCCGCCTTGCGGATAGGTGGCAGTGTGGTGAAGCTCCGCCGCAAGACCGGGCCAGCGAAGAAGCCGGATCATCTCCACGCTAAGACCCTACTACCCGCGCCCGCGGCGACCATCCGTTCCTATCATGGACGTACCCGATCTCACGAGCGGTAACAACGTGATTGCGGGTTTCCAGCGTATTCGCCCCGAATCAGGATCGACGAAAGAGCCTGTGCCTGGTCTGAGGCGTTGCGGCCCAAACGGCCGTGGAACCCTCGGCGCTATCGCGGCCCCATATTGGTGTGACCCAGGTATCGAAGTCCGGTCGACCCAGCGAAAGGCTGATCACCCGAAGTTAAAGAGATTCTTGACTTTGATCGCAGTGCCGATGGCATCGATCACGTCGCTCTCCCGACCCGGTCCCTTCTCGTTCAACACTCGAAGGTTTATCAATTGCGCTCTGGGCGCGATGCCGGAGTCGTCGACGCCTCGGCTGAGCGCACCCGCCGGAAGATCCGACGACATTCCCAAAGACAGCGCAGATAACATCGCAGGATTGGGGAAGTTGGGGACAAAGCGCTGGCATGGCGCCACGTAGCATTCGGAGCACGCATCGTATCTACAACATTAGACTCGCCGGGGAAAGAAGCGGCGGGGAGGAGGATCAGATCATGCGGATCCCGATGGCGTTGCTGGCCGTAGCTGCCTGGACAATCTTGGCATTCGGTTGCGAGACAACTCCCGATACCGGAGCGGAGTACGGAGACCAAAGTCAAGACACGGCCATCCTGGCGCCGCAGGAGAGAACGGAGCGGCGCGAAGACTTGTCTCGCGAATGGCGAGAGCTGCGGGCTAAAATCGACGAACTTCGCGCCAGAACGGACGTCGACGGCATTGAAAACGAATGGGACGAAACGGTTGCGAAGATTGATCGGGAAGCCGAGGATCTTAGCCGCCAACTTCAGGAATTTACGGACGACGGCCGTGAAGCCTGGAATGCTTTCGAGGCGCGAGTGCAAAGCGCTCTGGAGACCATTGAGCGAGAAATTGACGAGACGGTGGAGAAAATGGGGTGAAGCGTGAATTCGGATAGGCTCCGCCGAGGGCCGGATCTTGGCACGGAGCGCAGAAGTCTGAGTTTTAGATCTCTAATCTCTGTGGGACTTTTTTCGGTCCTGGTTGGATGAGGGTGGAAGCCTGATCCCAAGGAGCAGGCCGATCCTCGGATCGAAGTTGAACGGCGCCTGATCGATGGCTTCCAGATCGTCCTCCTGCTGCTTGGCGTCGCTAGTTGGCGTCCGGCTTGCGCCCCAACATGCAGTGGGCCCCGAATCGAACCGCATCGTTGCGCTCGGTGCGGGTCTCGACGAAGCCTGCATCACGGAAGGCCGCTTCCAGATCGGCAAGCTCATGGAGGTAAAACCCTTCCGTCCGCGTGGGCTTGAAGCGCATGAAGTTCTCGCGGATCGGGAAGGTCACGGCCGCCAGTCCGCCGGGTTTGAGGACTCGATGCATCTCCCTGAACACCGCGGCCGGATCGGCAATCACATAGGCCGTGGCGACCGTGCACGCCTTATCGAACGCGCCCTGCTCAAACGGCAGCGCCCCGCCTGCGGCGCGATGCAGTCGCACTCGGCCTGCCGAGATGGCCTCCGCGTTTCGCTTCGACGCCATCTCCATCGCGGTCTCTGATACCTCGGCTCCCACGACGTGGCCCTTGGGCGCCCGTCGTGTCAGGAGCGCAAGGTTCGCGCCATTTCCGAAGCCAATCTCAAGCACGTCATCGCCTGTCCGCACGTCCATCAGGTCGGCCGTCCAACGAGCATGCTCGATCGTCTTCCCCGTCATCCACCTGAACAACGCCTTGCCGAACAGCCCCTTGGGGTGCTGCAGCTGCTTGCCAATCGCACTTAGCAAACCCATGGTTCGCCTGCGCTCCCTTGCTTCGGTTCACGCAAGGCCCAGCTCATGCTCCATCTGCCGGGCGATCTCGCGCGCCGAATGCAGTCCTCCGCAGCCATGTCTAGTCTTTCGGCAACCGTCCTGGCTTTATGCTGCCCGCCGCCATATCGGCGAGCGCCCAATCGTCGTTTGAGGCTGAGGTTGAAGACGCGGCCAAAGCGCGCCGGCTAGGAGGTCGCTCGTGTAGATCCGTAGCGAAGCGACACATGCGGTGCCCGGCTGGCCTGATCGAAAACGCGCACGGCTCGTGGCGCTCTTTCGGGAGGTGTTGAGCATCAGCGATTGACACCAGTTCGCGACGATAGATGACAGCCCTTAACGCTGCCATCACACGATTCCTAAAGAGCCCCGTACATCTTCTGCCAGACCTCCAAAAGAATCCGGCATCTCGCGGCGACCGCTACAATGCGGGGGCAGGAGAGAACAATGAGCGAAAGAAAAGATGCCGATATAGTTGCAGCGTTGCTGGTTGGCGCTGCAGCCGGTGCAATCACTGCGTTATTATTTACCCGGACAGGGGTCCGACAAGTACGCAGACTTACCCGAACGAAGCAGAAAGTCGGTAGCTGAGACGAGAACGGTAATCGGTCGCGGAGAAGCGCCTTCGACCGCCTAGACCTTGCCCCTGTGACCGCTCGCGGCCTCAGGAAACAGCCCCTTCAGCTCATGCTTGAGAGCCAACTCGGAAGGCCCCCCGTGCCGCTCCAGCCAAGCCTGCGCCTGAGCAACCGTCACTCCGTGGCTCTGCTCGCTCATGATCTGGACGGTGAGGTTGTCGCCCGCGGTAGGGTCCGTTCAGCGCGTCTTCCTTCTCCCGGTTCATCCGCCGGAACTGAGCAAGGGCTTGCACCGGCCCTAGGGCCGCCGTTGGCGGGCACGTCGCACCGCCCCGTTAGAATAAAGACAGGAGGGGAATCCATGAACAAAAGAAGTGATGGAGATGTATTCGCGGCGCTGTTCGTCGGTGCTGCGGCGGGTGCGATCACAGCGCTGCTGTTTGCTCCCGATACGGGGAAACGTACCCGCAGAAGGATTAGACGACGTGCGGAAGATA
>CAMPKL010000537.1 GCA_946887065.1 uncultured Bryobacterales bacterium | reverse complement strand
CGGCGCGTTGGCGTTCGGGCGCCCTGGGTTACGCTTCGCTCCACCCAGGGCTAACTCTACGCCGCCCCTCCGGGGCTGAAGAGGGGTGAGGGGGCCGGGTGTTTGCGAGTCCCCGGGCTTGCGCCAGCGGGGCTGTTAGTTCCCTCGCCCCTGCGGGGCTAAGTGCGCGAAGCGGCCGGCATACAGCGTGCCCCCGCGGGGCTGTTAGTTCCTTCGCCCCTGCGGGGCTACCGTTCGGTCGGCAAGGCGACAAGCCCCGCCAGGTATGAACAAGTCGAACAGCGCTCCGGCCGCGAAACACGGCAGAGCAGACGAGGGATGCCGTCCTGTCACAGGGTGGTATCATGGCGGGAACTGTGGTCGATGCCGGAGACGCGCATCGGCTTTGTATTTAAGGACTTCCCAGAGTCATCCATGGCGTGGTTCCGTAAGGATTCCGGCAACGGAAACGATCAGAGCAAGGTTCGCACCGAAGGCCTTTGGTTCAAATGCGACGCCTGCGGAGCGATCATCTGGAAGAAGGACCTCGAAGCGGCCTCGTACGTCTGCGACAAGTGCGGCTTCCACTTCAAGATCGGCGCCCGCGACCGGCTGCGAGTCTTTTTCGACAACGAAACTTGGGAAGAGTTCGACACGAGCCTGCGCTCGACCGATCCGCTGAAGTTCGTCGACCAGAAGCCCTATCACGAGCGGCTGGAGGCGGCCATGGCCAAGACCGGCCTCAACGATGCAGTCATTTCCGCCGAAGGCCAATTATCGGGCCGGACGGTGATCATCTGCGCGATGGAATACAGCTTCATCGGCGGCAGCATGGGCGCGGTAGTGGGCGAGAAAATTACCCGCGGCGTGGAACGCGCGATCGCGAAGAAAGCGCCGCTGATCGTCATTTCCGCGTCGGGCGGCGCGCGGATGATGGAAGGCATGGTCAGTTTGGTGCAGATGGCCAAGATCTCGAGTGCGCTCACTCGGCTGTCCGGCGCCACGCTGCCCTACATCAGCATCCTCACTGACCCGACCACGGGGGGCGTGACGGCCAGCTTCGCGATGCTGGGTGACCTGAATATCGCCGAGCCAGGCGCGTTGATCGGCTTTGCCGGGCCGCGGGTCATCGAGCAGACCATCCGCCAGAAGCTTCCGAAGGGCTTCCAGCGCTCGGAGTTCTTGGTGGAACACGGCATGCTCGACGCGGTGGTGTCCCGCGCGGATCAGAAAGACTTCGTGGCGCGAGCGTTTGATTTCTTCTGCGGCCCGATTCAATGACCTACGAGCAGTCGACGGACTACCTGCTCTCACTGCTCGGGGCGCGGGGACAGCGTTACGGATTGGAGCGCATCACGCGGCTCGTGGAACTGCTGGGCCACCCCGAGCGAAAGTTTCGAACGATCCATGTAGCCGGGACCAACGGCAAGGGTTCGGTCTGCGCGATGATCGACGCCGGACTTCGGGCGGCCGGTAAGACGGTGGGATTTCACTCCTCGCCGCACTTGGTTGAGTTCAACGAAAGATATAAGATCAATGGGCAACTGATTGAAAGTACAGAATTTGCGGCTGTTGTCGAAAGAGTAAAGAAGGCCGTGGACGAGATGGCCATGGCCTCGCCCGATCCTCTGTTGGCCACGATGTTCGAGGCGGCCACGGCGGTCGCCTTTTGCGCCTTTGAGGATGCCGGCGTCGAGTGGGCGGTCATTGAGACCGGCCTCGGCGGCAGGTTGGATGCGACGAACGTTGTGCAGCCGGAGTTGGCGGTGATCACGCCCATCTCGTTTGACCATCAGGACAAGCTGGGGCACGATTTGGCGAGCATCGCCGGGGACAAGGCGGGCATCCTGAAGGCGGGTTGCCAGGCGATTTTCTCTCGTCAAGAACCGGAGGCGGCGCATGTATTGACGGAGCGCGGCAAGGTTTGCGGATCCGTCGTCTGGGCTGAGCAAGCCTGGAAGTTGCGCGAAAGCGCAGCCGATTCGCGGGGGCGCTACCGGGTCGTCGTGGATGGGCCGCAGGAAAAGACCGTCGCGGCGCGGCTCGATCTGCCGGGAGAACATCAGGTTGACAACGCCATCAGCGCCATCGCGGCGCTTGATGCCGCCGGCGTGCCGGTTGCGGCGATCGAACGCGGGCTCGAAGCCGTCGAGTGGCCCGCTCGGCTGGAGTGGCTTCGCACGGAGCCCGAAGTGTTGCTTGACTCGGCCCACAACCCAGCCGGCGCTGAGTCGTTGGCGCGGTATTTGCGAGACTTTTGCGCGGACCGGCGCATCACGCTTGTGTTCGGAGCGTCGAAGGACAAGGCTTACGACGAGGTCGCCGGCATTCTTTTCCCCTTGGCGGAGCGAGTGATCTTGACGCAGGCGGCGGTATCGCGGGCAGCGACTGCGGCGGAACTACGAGACGCGATCGGAAGCTACGCGGGCGTTGTCGAGAGCGCATCGACGGTCGCGGAGGCGTGGGGACTCGCATCTCGAGACTGCCCGCCGAACGGGCTGGTCGTGATATCGGGTTCGATCTTCTTGGCAGGCGAAGCGCGCGAGCTGCTCAAGTCGCAGAGGGTCAGCCATGCGTGAGTGGCTCAGCCACGCCCGGTCGGTCTTGTGGATGTGTCCGCTGATCGGCGTGGCGACCGTGTTCATGGGCACCGTGTCGATGTTCTCATCGATCTTCGACGCGACGGGACGGCTGCAACACAAAGTCGCGGTGGCGTGGGCCAAGATGCTGCTGAGGATTTGCTTGGTTCGCGTCGACGTGATCGGCGCCGAGCGGCTCGATCCGAATCAGCCCTACGTCTTCTGCTCGAATCACTTCAGTTTGATCGATACGCCGTTGACGTTCGCCTCGATGCCCAGGGAGTTTCGCATTCTGGCGCGGCACAGACTTTGGCGGATTCCCTTCCTCGGCTGGCACCTGGGCCGTGCGGGACATCTGCCGGTGAATCGCGAAAACCCGCGCGAGGCGGTCAAGAACATCCAGGCCGCCGCGGACCGCATTCGCACAGGAACTTCGATCGTGCTGTTCCCCGAAGGCGGCAGGCGGCATCCGGGCCAACCGCCGCGGCCGTTCAAGCCAGGCGCAGCGCACATCGCGATTCGAGCAGGGGCGCCGATCGTGCCTATGGCGATTGTGGGGACGAGCCGGATCCTGCCGCGAGGCTCATCGCATCTGCGGCCGGGGCGAGCCGAGTTGCGCTTCGGCGATCCGATCTCGACGGAGAAACTGGCGAATCACGACAGCAAAGCCCTGATCCGCCAGGTGCAAGAAAGCGTGGAAGCGATCTGGCAAGCGCCGAACTGGCGCTAGAGCGAGAGGATTTGCTTGGCGATCGTCTGCAATTGCATGTTCGACGAACCTTCGTAGATCGTGCCGATCTTGGCGTCCCGGTAAAGCTTTTCGACCGGGAAATCTTTGGTGAAACCCACACCGCCGTGCAAATCGATGGACAAGGCGGCGGTCCGCACGGCCAACGCTGAGGCAAAGAGCTTGGCCATGGCGGCCTCTTTGATGAAGGGCTTCGCGGCGTCCTTGA
>CAMPKL010000536.1 GCA_946887065.1 uncultured Bryobacterales bacterium | reverse complement strand
GTTGTTGACGGAACATCGGGCGACACCTACTTGGAGCCCGTCAACGCGGAGTTCGAACGTTCCTTCATCGTGGCAAGCGGTAAGGTCGCTGAGGAGCAGGGGCTCGATGGGAAATCGGTCATTCTCGACGTGCGCGTCGACCAGGGCTACGTCGAAGACATGCTGATGTTGGCTGTTCCCGAGGACGAGGCCATGCTGGAAGGCCCGATCCAGTTCACGACCAAGTTTCGCTTGCCGCCCGGCGACGCGGAAGTTCCAGTCCGCCTGGAGTTGGACGGCCGCTTCGGCATCGAGAACGCCGAGTTTACGAAGCCAAAAATTCAACAGAAACTGGGCAAGCTGAGCGACAGCGCGCGAGGCGAACCGGAGGATCAGCACGAGCCGGTGCAATCGGACTTCGGCGGCGACTTCCGCCTCCGCGACGGCGTCTTGCAACTGGCCGGCTTCCAATTCCAAATACCGGGCGCCGATGTTTTTCTGGCCGGAGATTATGACCTGCTGAATAAAGGCCTAGATTTCCAAGGCCGTTTAGAAATGGACGCCAAGCTCTCAGAAGCAACGACGGGGAAAAAGGCCTTCTTCTTAAAGCTGCTGGATCCGTTCTTCAAGAATCGGCGCACAGGGACCGGCTCCAGCATTCCAATCCGCGTGTCAGGCTCGGTCGACAAACCCAATGTCGGACCGGCGCTAACTGGCGGGTCGAATTAAAACCGTGCGCGCCCCGTTCAAAGTTCATGTAACACACGAACTTCCGCCGATGTCTACGCAGCGACAGAGATAGATGGGCTGACCGGCAGCCAAAGGAAAAAACATGTCGCTTCTGATGATCATTCTCATTCTTCTGCTCCTGGGCGTCCTCCCCGCTTGGCCCTATAGCCGAGGTTGGGGATATGGACCAAGCGGCATCCTAGGCGTCATTCTGCTTGTGGTTATCGTCATGGCCTTAATGGGCCGCGTCTGACTGAGCCGTAAAGCGTTCACCTGCGGGAGCTGTCGCATACCGAACTGCTGTTGGCGGCCAAACTGCGCATCTGCGCTTGCAGCCGGCCGTACTCCGTTTCCAACTCAGAGATTCGCGCGCGCAACGCCGAGGATTCACCCGCCGCCCGGCTGATGTCCCCTTGGACTTGCGGAATAGTCTCGGACAGGGCGCGGCGCTCGTCCTCCAGCGAAGCCGTCTGGGCGAGTTCCTCGGCGCCGGTTTCATTACGATTGCCGCGCTGAAGGTCGCGCAGTCGCTGGCTGATGTCATTTAGACGCGCCATCATGTTGCGGAGTCGCTCTTGCGTCTCGCGTTCGCGGTAGATGACGTCATCCAGCCGTCGCAGGGCGAACTCGCGCTCACGGCGATTCGCGTCGAGCATCGGCGTCGCCATTTGGCTTTGCAAGAAGGACGAGCGCAGTTCCCTGATCTCGCAAAGGATTGCCTGCAACAGCTCGTTGTCGCTCTGTGCTGCGCAGGGGATGCTGGTCATCACCGGTAAGAGTACAAGCACGGGAAAGACTCGCATGGGATACCTCATCGTCATTGACGCCTAGCGACGCCTTCCCGTGCAAGCGCCAAAACTAACGATGCCCAACGTGGCACACTATTGCGGACGCCGCATGGCCGGCGCCCCGGTATTTGGCGTGCCAATAGACGTGTGCATCTTTCTTCTCTCGCTCCTCAGCGTCAACGCAATGAGGTGACACGGAATGACCGTCATCATCACGTTTTTGGTTTTCTTGCTGGCGTTCGTCGTCATCGGCGCCTATGCGGCAAAACACAAGCGGGAGTCGACGATCGATGATTACCTGCTGGCCGGCCGCGACGTAGGCCCTTGGTTTACGGGCATCTCGGCAATGGCCACGAACGCCAGCGGCTTCTTCTTCGTTGGGCTGATCGGCACGACCTACACTTCAGGCATCTCGGCTGCATGGATCATGGTTGGCTGGACGTTTGGCGCCTATTTCACTTGGTTCTTTATTCCCGAACGGCTGCGAGAACAGAGCGTCGCGCAGAACGCCAAGACCATTCCTTTTTTCCTGGGAGGCTCCGTCGATGGTTGGTTGCCGCGCAGCACGGCAGCCGTGGCGACCCTGCTTTTTCTCGGGGCTTATGCTTCCGCACAGTTGAGCGCGGGCAGCAAGGCGCTGCAAGTGCTGTTTGGCTGGGACTACGCGGTGGGCGCGGTGATTGGCGCGGTAATCGTGCTCATTTACTGCTACTCGGGCGGCATTCGGGCTTCGATCTGGACGGATGTGGCGCAAGCCTTCGTCATGATCGGTTCGATTTTCGTGTTGGCCGTTGCGGGAGTGAATGCGGCGGGCGGATTCTCTTCCTTGTGGCGCCAGTTGCAGGCCATCGATCCGCAGCTCACGCAGCTTGTGCCCGGCGACTTGCCTTTCGGATTCGGACTCTACCTGTTGGGTTGGTTCGGCGCCGGAGCGGGAATGATCGGCCAGCCGCACATCATGGTGCGCATGATGGCCGTACGGCGTCCTCAGGACTTGCGCATTTCGCGGCACGTCTATTGCCTCGGCAATGCCGCCTTGGCGACGTTTAGCATCACGGCGGCATTGTGTTGCCGCGTGCTGTTAGCCAGCGACCAGGCGTTCGACCCGGAACTCGCCCTGCCGATGCTCTCCCTGCAACTTTTGCCGCCGGTCTTGGTGGGGCTGCTGATCGCCGGGCTGTTCGCCTCCACGATGTCGACCGCCGATTCGCAAGTGCTGGTCTGTTCTTCCGCAATCACCCAAGACCTGTTCCCGTCTTGGCGCGACTCCTATGTCAAGGCCAAGCTCGGCACGGTCCTGGTGACGGCGGTCATGCTGGCGATCGCTTTGAATGCGGGCGAAAGCGTTTTCGCCATGGTCATCATGGCTTGGGGCGCCCTGGCTGCGGCGTTTGGCCCGTTGATGGTTGTGCGGTGTTTCGGATGGAAGGCAAGCCCGCAACTAGCGACCGCGATGATGTTAGCCGGCATCGCCGCGGTCATCGCATGGCGCTTTGCGTTCAACCTCAGCGGCGCCATGTACGAGGTGTTGCCCGGCATGATCGCCGGCTTCGCCGTTTACGCCGTGGGCCGAATCTTAGCCCGTAACGCAATGTAGAGCCGAAACTTGCCGGGCCGCCGGTACGGATTGCGCCTAGGGCCTCGTCAACGGCTCCGGATCGGGCAACTGCTTGCGCGGCAGTTTCTCATCGCGGTTGGCGGCGTGATAGACGAACGAGGCCACGATGGCGGCGGCCTGCATCAGGTCGGCCGGCTGAGCGCGGTCGTAGGCGTCCATGTTGGAGTGGTGCGTTCGAGTGTTGTATTCGAGCGGGTCCTGAATGAATTGGAAACCAGGCAGTCCCACGGCGTCGAAAGACAAGTGATCGGTGCCGCCCGTGTTGCGGATCGACAGCGTTCTGGCGTCGAGGTCTTGGAAGGGCCTCAACCAAGTCTCGAAGATCGGGCGTACCAAATCGTTCTCCTGTAAGTAGACCCCGCGGATCTTGCCGCTTCCGTTGTCGACGTTGAAATAGGCGC
>CAMPKL010000535.1 GCA_946887065.1 uncultured Bryobacterales bacterium | reverse complement strand
ACACGACCCTGCAGAAGATTGTGGCGGTCAAAGAGCGGGACGGCACGGGAACGGAAGGCATCCGTTTCATCGCCAATCTGCCGCAGGGCTTCAGCGTTGGCGTCGGCGACCTCGCCAATAATCATGGCGTGGCGAACGATACCGGCTCAGGCGACGTGTTGCTCCAGAGTTCCGCTGCGCTGGCCGGCGGATCAGTCGCGGACATCTCGTCGCGCGAGAACGCGGAGCACGCAGTTACGCTGTTGGCGACCGCCGTCCGCACGCTCGGCACCCTACAAGCCAACGTGGGCCGCGGTCAGAACCGCTTACAGTTCGCTATCGGCCTGGCGACTACGCAAATCACCAACATCTCGGCTGCGGAGAGCCGCATTCGCGACGCCGATCTGGCAGCCGAAGCGGCCAACCTGACGAGGACGAGTATTGCCCACCAGGCCGGCGTCGCCGCCCTCGCTCAAGCCAACTCGGCGCCGCAGGCCGTCTTGGCGCTTCTCCGAGGATAAGCTTCCGGCTTGATCCATCGGCTCACGCTGCCCGTCCGGTTCGCCGGACGGGCTTTCTTGATTCCGGTTAGTTTCGCTCCAGTTGCTTAAGCAACTCGGGTACGACTTCGAACAGGTCGCCTACGACGCCGTAGTCTGCAATCTCGAAGATCGGCGCCGACGCATCGGTATTGACGGCGGCGATAACCTCTGAACCCTTCATGCCGACCAGATGCTGAATCGCTCCCGAGATGCCCAGCGCCAGGTACAATTTCGGTTTTACCGTTTGCCCGGAACTGCCGACTTGACGATCCAGCGGCAGCCAGCCGCTATCGCAGATGGGCCGCGACGCCGCCAATTCCGCTCCTAGAGCATCGGCTAGGCGCTGAGCGAGTGCGATGTTCTCGGGGTCTTTGATGCCGCGGCCGATCGAGACGATGCGTTCCGCCGAGGACAACTCGACGGCCCCGGCCGATTCGCGATACGGCTCCGTGGGACGAACTCTTGTCGCGACCTCATTTAACTCGATTGCCAGAGTCTGAATTGGGGCGGGGGAGTCGGCCCGATGGACGTCCGCCGCGAAGGCTCCCGACTGGACCGAGAACAACCGCGGGGCCTCGCTGGCGAAGACGAAGTCGGCGCTGAGCTTGCCCTGGAAAACCTGCTTCACAAAAATCGGCACGGAGCCCTCAAAACGGATGGCCGTGCAGTCGCTTAAAAAGCCGCGTCCCAACGCCGTGGCCAGCTTTGGCGCGTAGTCGCGCGTCTGATACGTGTGAGGGAAGACTACGTACTGCGGACCGATCTCGCCTAGCGCCTGTTTGAGGGCGGTACAAAATCCGTCAGCGGTGTAGGCGCGCAATAGGGCGTGCTCCGCAGCGGCGACTGAGTCGACGCCACGAGTCGCCGCCTCTGCCGATCGGTCGCCCGATGATCCCCCTATCACCAGGCAGCTCAGCGGCAGATCCAACTGTCCGGCCATTTCCCGCCCCGCCGCGAGCGCCTCCCAACTCATGGGATGGAATTCTCCGGCGTGTGTCAGCTCCGTTACGACCAAAATGCTCATAGGACCTTCGCCTCACGCAGCTTGGTCAGCAGTTGCGCCGCCTGTTCCGCCGGCGTTCCCGTCAGCAATGTGCCTGCCTTCTGCTTGGTTGGCGGATACAGCCGCCGCAACACGAGTGCTGAGTTGACCGCGGCATCCAAGTCCGCAAGCGTTAGGCGTTCCAACGGCTTGTTCTTGGCCTTCTTAATGCCCATCAGCGTCGCGTAGCGCGGTTTATTAATGCCCGACTGAATGGTTAAAAGCGCCGGCAATGACAGCTGGAGCCGCTGAAACCAACCGGCTTCTAACTCCCGCTTCACGTCCAGCGTCGCGCCGTCCGTCTTCAATTCCACGATGAGCGTCGCGTGCGGCAGTCCCAGCAACTCGGCCAGCACGACGCCGGTCTGTCCGAAGCCTGCATCGTCGGACTGAAGGCCGGTCAACACCAGGTCAGGGGATTCCTTGCGAATCGCAGCGGCCAGTGCGGTTGCAGTCGCGAGCGGCTCGGCGACGCCGGCGAACAGATCGTCCTCGATAAGAACTCCGCGATCCGCTCCTTTGGCCAGGGCATCGCGGATCGCCGTCGTGTTGTTGGACGCGCCCGCCGTTACCGCCACGACTTCGGCGGAATGCTCGTCCTTGAGCCGTAAGGCTTCCTCAAGCGCGTAGGAATCCGGTTCGTTGGTCTCGAACTCCGTCTGGCTGAGATCTAGACCGGCCTCGTCCGCGCTGGTGCGCAGCACCGAATCCCTGGCTGGCGTCTGCTTCATGCAGACGACGATCTTCATCGCCTGCTCCTAGTTCGACTCGTAACGCTTGAAAACCAGAGCGCCGTTAGTGCCGCCAAATCCGAAGGAGTTGCTGAGCGCATAACGCATCTCCATCTTCCTCGACTTACCCGGCAGGTAGTCCAGGTCGAACCCTTCGTCGGGATTCTCCAAATTCATTGTTGGCGGCGCAATTTGGTCACGCAGCGCCAAAGCGACGATGCCTGCTTCGAGCCCGCCGGCCCCGCCGAGCAAATGTCCGGTCATCGATTTGGTCGAGGATATCGCGACGCGCGAAGATCCCTTGCCGAAAACTCGCTTCACCGCAGTCGTTTCGATCCGGTCGCCGACGGGCGTCGACGTCGCGTGCGCGTTAACGTAGTCCACGTCTTCGGCCTGGATGCCGGCATCTTTAATGGCGTTTCGCATGACGCGGAAGGCGCCATCGCCGTCCTCGGACGGCGAGGTGATGTGATAGGCATCGCCGCTCATGCCATAGCCCACGATTTCCGCCACAATAGGCGCGCCGCGGTCGATCGCATGGGTAAGTTCTTCCAGTACGAGCACGCCGGCGCCCTCGCCGATCACAAAGCCCGCCCGGTCCCGGTCCCACGGACGGCAGGCTTTTTCCGGCGTGTCGTTGAAGTTCGTGACCAACGCCTTCATATTCCCGAAGCCGCCGACGCTCATCGGCGTGATTGCCGCTTCGGCCCCGCCGCAAATCATCACGTCCACGTCCCCGCGCGTGATCAGCCGGAATGAATCGCCAATGGAGTGCGCGCTTGAAGTGCACGCCGTCGCTGTCGCGGAATTAGGCCCTTGAGCGCCCCAACGGATCGACACGTGCCCGGAAGCGAGGTTGATGATCGTCGCCGGAATAAAGAACGGCGAAATCTTACGTGGACCGCCTTCCATCAGGTTGCGGTGCTCGCGTTCGATTACATCGAACCCGCCGATACCGCTGCCGATATAGACGCCGCCGCGTTCCCCGAGCTTCGTGCCCTCCGCGAAACCGGCCGCCTTCATGGCGAATTCGCTCGACGCCAAGGCGAAGAAGATGAAGCGTCCCATCTTCTTCACGTCCCGCTTATCGACGAAGTTCAACGGATCAAAATCGGGGACTTCTCCCGCGATCTTGCATGCGAACCCTTCGGTGTCGAAATGGGTAATCTTGCGGATGCCGTTCGTGCCGGCCTGGATAGCTTGCCACGACTCTTCCGTGCCGATCCCGACAGGG
>CAMPKL010000534.1 GCA_946887065.1 uncultured Bryobacterales bacterium | reverse complement strand
TGCCGCTCTCGCCTCTCGGGACGCAACCGTCCGAAATGTCCCAGACCTGAAACCCGCCGCTTATGCGGCGGGCTCGGGTCGCGGGAGGT
Organism: uncultured Bryobacterales bacterium; assembly: GCA_946887065.1. The sequence continues at coordinate 3,444 of CAMPKL010000534.1, read as the reverse complement.
TCTACGCGTTCAGGTTATGCCGCCCCTCCGCCTTTGAAGACTCGTGTGATTCTGATTTAGACAGAGTCGGCCCTGGAGGGGTAAACTGCCCCTGGGTTGGGCAACCGCGAAGACAGCCCGGCACTGCTATGTTTCGACCGCTCCCACTCTTTATTTCCGCCATCTTTCTTGGCGCCTTTCCTGTGCTTTGCGAGACCGTGACCTTCGACGGCCAATGGTCGCGCGAGTGGAATCTCAAGGCCGGCGAGGCGCTTGAAATTAGCGTTGGCTTGGCTGCTCCGGACGCGCTCCCGCCCAACGTCCACATCGACGCTCGTTGGACCGGACCTCGCATGGAGGCGTACACGGGCCAACGCGGCGACCTGACGGCGAAGACCTCCACTGATTGGTCGAAGTCGCTGCATGCCCTCGACCCCGATGTCCATCTGGTCTACCGTGCGCCTGTGGACGGAACCTACCGGCTGAGTCTCTCGAGTCCCTCCGGCAGCGTTGCGCCCATCGAGTACCAACGCGACACCGGTTTGGCGCCGTTGGCTACGCCCCCTGCCGCGCCGGCGCCGCCCGGCGGGCCGGTTGAGGTGACTCTAGAGGTGCGGCCTCTCGACGTCCTCGCGGCGGGCGACGTCATGCTGGAAGCCGAACCCAACAACACCCCCGAGCAGGCCGTGACGGTTCCGCTCGCGAGCGGCGATGACGACCAAGTTATTCGAGTCATCGGCTCCGCGGACGAACTCGAATACTTCAATAACGCCGCCAGCGGCGCCGGACCCGACGACTGGTTCAAGATCGTCTATCACGGCTCACGGCCGAAAGTCTTGACCGCAAATCTGCAGTTGGTCGAACCGACCATCAGCGCCCGCATGCGCGTCTACAAACCGGGCGAGCCCACGGCCGAAGAGATCGCGCCGACGGCGCCGCCCTCGCGCGAGGACTTCGGCAACGCCAACCCGGTGCCCTACTTGCATCCCGCCGCCGAGATCATTCCCGGTCCTGAGCAGGTTTACACCTACTATGAAGGCCGCGACATCAACGAGCGGATTCACCAGCAGGACGACAACTTCCGCTCGTTCATCACCCGCACGATGCAGCCCGGCGGCACGTACTATTTGCGCGTCGAAGCGAATCAGCCCGGTTACGAGTTGGAACTTCGCCTGTTCGACGGCGCCCCGTATTCAGATCCAAAAAAGGCCGTAGCTCAATCTATCTACTACCAGCTAGCCGAAGTCGACGCTTGGCTCATCCATCGGCCACGCAATATCGCTATCCACCAGCGCGTGCGCGACGGCTCCAGCCTGTTCGGCGAGAACTGCATGAGCTGCCATACGCAGAGCGGCGTGTGGGGAGTGGCCGAGGCCTTCGGCAACGGGTATCGCCCGGAAGGCACGGTGCAGAATCATCGCCGGCTCGTGAACACGATGTACGAGAGCCTACGGCCCACCATCAAACTCGAAGACGCCGCGTCCAACACGTCGCTTGCGCCAAACGATCTCGGCGACGCCCCCGCAGGCAGCCGCGTCGCGGGCCGCAACATCGTGTTGCATGAGCGCACTTTCAAGCCCAAGAAGCTGCAGTCCTATCAGCAACGCCGCACCGCCAACTACGTGCTGCTCACTGCCGACCCGCAAGGGATCAACGCTGCAGGGCGCGGTTCGAACTTTGGCCCGAACGTCGTCTTCAACTTTGCCGCCGAGATTCTGGACCGCGCCTGGAAGGATACAGGCGAGGAGCGCTATTTTCGCGGTGTCGAGGAAAAGGCTCACAAGATCGTCGAGACGGGCGATGACCAACTCAAAGTCGTTGACGATCTTGGGCATCGCATTGAGTTCTTCCATGAGCTGTTTCCCAAACGTGCCGAGTACCTAGAGATCGTCGGACGCCTGTCGAACCAGGACGCCGAACAACTCCAGCAAGCTGCTGCCTTCTACGACGCCTTTGAGCAACAGGTTGCCAAAGATTTAGCTCGCCTCTTGGCGTTACAACAAGAGTCCGGCGGCTGGGGATTTGATTTGGGCGTCAAGAACGGCGATGCCTGGACGCGTCTCGATGAAGAGCCTGACGCCGCCCCGACCGCCGTCTCGCTCACCGCTCTGCGCGCCGCCGGCTACGGTCCCGACGACGAACCCGTTCGTCGCGGCGTCGAGTGGCTGCTCGAAAATCAGTTCGCCTATGGCTTGTGGAACAAGGCCGCGCAGACCGGCTTCGTGACCAACGCGTATGCGATTCGCGCTCTGAGCCGGTTGTTCCCCGGCGATGCGAAGCCTTTTGAGCGCAGCGATTTTGAGCCGAAGACGAATGAGACCTTCTTGCAGGAACTGTCGCGCGTACGGGCTCTCGAAAAGACCAATCGCGCCGACTTCGCCGACTTGATGATTGCAGCTGCTAAGAGCGAGCACTCACAGATTCGCCGGCACGCCTATCTGGGCCTCGGCGGCGCCCTGGCGCCGGAAGGGGTTTCCACGCTTGTGGAGGGCCTGGATGATCCAGTGAAGACTGCCCGCGAGGCGGCTTTCTGGTCGCTGCGGCAACTGTTGCTCGATGACACCGGTTGGCAAGCGGCTTTCGAGGCTTACCGCTCGGGCAATGCTCGCACTCGCCAGTCCGTGCTTCAAGCGCTGGTCACGCGCGCGGACTTGAGCGGTCCCAGAGCCTCGGTCGAACCTGAGCAACTTGCTCGACTGCTCGCCGATGCGATGGAAGATGCGCACCCCGGCGTTCGCGCCTTCGCCTTCAAGGCAGCCTGGCGCTGGTGGGTTTGGAATCCCGGCGTGCGCGACATCATCAACCAGGCTTGGGCCGCGCATCTGCTGAGGCCTGAGCCGAATGCCGATGCCGAGGCGGCTTTGCGTTACTCGACCGCTTCGATGCTGATCGTCAACGGCCAAATCGCCAACCAGACCGGCGGCGACAACGTCGACCAGCAGTATCCGGAACTCTCCGAACTGTACGGCTTGATCGACGAGTTGCGCGCCCAAGCGCAGCCCGCCGACCGGCGGCGTCTCGAACGACGCCTCACGGCCGTCGCCGCGACGCATTTTCAGGAACGCGGCAACGATGGGGGTCCCGGTCAACTGGGCTACTCGACGCCCGGCGCCGACAAAACGATCGGCGACATTGTTCTGGCGACCTATCTCAACGAGAGCGGCGATTCACCGATTCCTTGGAAAGAGATTGCCTTACAAGGCGCTTCTAATATCAACCACGAGCGCCTGCAGCAGACGCTGCTGGACCTGTTGCGGACCGGCAACCTCGATCTGGTCGCGGTCGCTGCACGCGCCCTGTCCAATCCGCAGGCTCTAATGCTCGATGCGCGGCCCGCCGTCTTGCAGCAGATGCTCGATAAGGTCGATAGCTTTTTGGCCGACGGCCGCAAAGAGGATGCCGAGGCCTTGGTGAACTTCTTGTCGAAAGTGAAGTGGAATTTTGAGGGAGTCAGTGAGGAAGAAG
>CAMPKL010000533.1 GCA_946887065.1 uncultured Bryobacterales bacterium | reverse complement strand
GCCAATGGCTTGCGCAGCCCGGTAACCCAGCGCAACGATGGTCAGCCAGGCTCCGAGCACTTCGCTGTCTCCCATCGACACGTTCGACAAGCCGACGATGAGCAGGGCAAGGGTCGCCCCGATTGTGCCGTGCAGCAAGAAGCGCTCGTCGCTATGCCCCGGGGGCGCCCGGCGTAGTGCACGGCTCATGTCCCACAAGACCTTGCCGAAGAGCCACAACAGGGCCAACACAATCGGCAGGCCGCGCTCGGCGGCATAGTGCACGAACGTGTTGTGCAAATGGGCGTAGTAGGCGGGCGGTAATTCTTCAGGCGCATCGGGCGGGAGGTAATCCATGAAGGTCGGCCCGACGCGCTCGGGCCCGACGCCGAACAAAGGGTGCTCCTGAATCATGCGTGCGCCGGTGCGCCACATGATCACGCGCGAGTCCACTCGATCGGTCACCTCTCGCCACGGAACGAAAGGCAAGGCGAGCAACGCCAACGGCGCGAGCCACAGCAGGCGCGGCTTCCAGGCGGACACGAAGTACAGGCCAACTACCGCCGCGGCGATCCAGGCTGACCGCGTCCAGCTCAGGATGATGCCCGCGGTGAGCCACAGCAACAGGAACGCCCACAATCCCGCGCCCTGCCGCGCGCGGTCGCGGAACAAGACGTAGCTGCCAAGCATGGCCAGAATCAACAGCGTCGTCTCGCTGAATGTCATCCAGTGGCTCATCAGCCCGGTGATGCGATCGCCCAGATAGCCCCGCAAGAACGGCTCGCTGCGCTCAACCGACTCCCGCCACTTGATGTAGAACTGCACGAAGCCGACGCCGACAGTGATGAAGCCGATGGCGAACCAGCCTTCCATCAGGCGGCGCGCGGCTGTGGTTGTCCGGAACGGGGTATAGATAACCGGCAACACCGCGAAGACGAGCATCTTTTTGATCTGCGGCAGCGCCGCCGCGTGATCGACTGAAATGATCGCCGCGAGGATCGTCCAACCCATGAAGAAGAGCAGCGGGCCCTTGAGCGGCGGCATCTCGAAAGGCTTGCGTGCGGCCAGCCATAAGGCGACTGCGGCGCCGAGGCAAATCTGCGAGGCGGCGATCGAAGCAAAGCCGAGGACAGAAGCGAAAAAGGCGAAGCCGTAGGCAAGCGCTTCGAGGCGGTTGGATCGGCGGGTCATGCTTCGAGCGGCAAGGCTTCTTGGAATACGACGGGTGCGCCGATAGGCGAACCTTGCAGTTCGCCGTCGAGAACCACGGCGCGTCCGCGCACGACAGTATGGATCGGCCAGCCGGTCACTTCACGTCCGTCGTAAGGCGTCCAGCCGGCGCGGCTGGCGATCCAGTCGTGGGTGATTGTTCGCTTGGCGTTCAGATCGACGATCGCGAAATCGGCGTCGTAGCCCACGGCGATGCGGCCCTTGCGCGCAATCGAGTAGATGCGCTGCGGTCCGTGGCCGGTCAGGTCGACGAGGCGTTCAAGACTGAGGCGTCCGGCATGTACGTGATCGAGCATGACCGGAAGAAGCGTCTGCACGCCGGTCATTCCGGAAGGCGACTGCGGATACGGCTTGGCCTTCTCCTCGCGGGTGTGCGGCGCGTGGTCGGATCCCAATACGTCGACGACGCCCTGTTCGATGGCATGCCATAGAGCGAGACGATGATGTTCTTCGCGGATGGGCGGATTCATCTGGGCCAGGCTGCCGAGTTGTTCGTAACAGCCGGGGGCGGAGAAAGTTAGATGCTGCGGGGTGGCCTCGACGGTGGCAATGTCCTTGTGCTCAGCGAGAAATTCCATCTCCTCAGCGGTGGTGACGTGGAGAACGTGGACGCGGCGTCCGGCTTGGCGGGCCAGTTCGACCAGGCGGCGGGTGTTCTGGATGGCCGCTTCGACGTCGCGCCAGACGGGGTGCATGGAGACGTCGGCGCCGTCTTGGACCAGGCTCCAGCGCTGGCGCAGCCGGCCTTCGTCTTCGCTGTGCACGGGGACGCGGCGAAAGCCGTGTTGCAATGTGCGCAGCACGTCCTCGCTCTCGGAAACCAGCAGATTCCCGGTTGAGCTGCCCATGAACAGTTTGATGCCCGCGCACCCAGGAAGCAGTTCCAGCTCTGGTAGTTCGGCGTAATTCGCCGGCGTTGCGCCGATAAAGAATGCGTGGTCGCACCAAGTCCGGCCGTGCGCGCGATGGAGCTTGTCGCCCAACGCTTCCTGGTTGACGGTCGGAGGCTTGGTGTTGGGCATCTCGAAGATCGAAGTGACTCCTCCGAGCACCGCGCCGCGCGTGCCGGTTTCCAGATCTTCCTTGTGTTCCAGGCCCGGTTCGCGGAAGTGGACTTGAGAGTCAATCACCCCCGGCAGGATGGTTAATCCGGCTACGTCGAGGACTTCGTCGGCTGCGGTGCTGGATAGGCTGCCGATCTCGACGATGCGGCCGTCGCGGACGCCGATGTCGGCTGCGACCACGCCGGCCGGCGTCACGCAGGTCCCTCCGCGAATCAACAGATCAAATTGCATCAGGCGCTATTGTCGCGCAACGGCAGCGCGGCGGAGTCAGTCGCCCGGCTTGGGGTCGTTTCGAAAGGGTTGCGTGAGCATGCGGTGGAGGACCAGCTCGCGGGACGAGCGGAACTGGTCGATGCCGATGGTCATGCCGATGTGACCGGCTTGGGGTTGGTCGCGGTAAGTGCGGAAGAGTCTGTCCCACCATGGGAGATTGAAGCCGAAGTTGCTGTCGGTTTCGCGGCGAATGATCGAATGGTGGACGCGATGCATGTCGGGCGTCACGAGCACCAGCCGCAAGGCTCGATCAAGCCAGCCAGGAATACGAACGTTGGCGTGGTTGAACATGGCCGTGGCGTTTAGGACGATTTCGAAAATCAAGACGCCGAGCGCCGGAGCGCCGAGGGCAGTCACAACGAGTAACTTGATTCCCATGGAGGCCAGAATCTCGATGGTGTGAAAGCGGGCCCCGGTTGTGACGTCGAAGTCGAGATCCGCATGATGCATGCGGTGCAAACGCCACAGCATTGGGACATGGTGAAACATGACGTGCTGGCCATAGATCACCAGATCCAAGATCAGTACGACGGCCAGGATTTCGAACCACGTAGGCAGTCCGATATGGTTAAAAAGGCCCCAGCCGCGCTCTTCGCTGACGAGCGCGGCTCCTACCGCCGCAGTCGGAACGATTAGACGCAGCGCTAGCGTGTTGAATCCGACCAAGCCCAGGTTGCTCGGCCAGCGGCGTAGCCGGGAGAACGAGCGTTGGCGGCGCGGCGCGAGCGTTTCCCAGAGCGCCATGGCGACAAGCACGCCAAAGAAGAAAGAAAGCCGAATGATTGGTTCGGACGCGAGAAAAGCTTCGCTCAATACGAGTGTATTTTCCCATGGTTGACGGTCGCCAGGCGTTGTTTGGACCTTGGGCTGGGGGTTGAGGAAGAACGCTCCCTCACGGTTGCTGCGGTTGGGGCGGGGTTTGGCCCTGTGATGGACGGTGGACCAGGAACTTGCGTTCCTGGCTTCCATGAGGAGGCTCGCCGGTGTCAAGGC
>CAMPKL010000532.1 GCA_946887065.1 uncultured Bryobacterales bacterium | reverse complement strand
GACCGCGGCTCGAAGCCCCATTGGCAAATCGTGGCGGCCTCGTGCAAAGAGGTCGGGCCGTCTTTGTTCTTTTCCCTGCTTGTCATCACGGTCTCGTTCCTCCCGGTATTCACACTCGAAGCGCAGGAAGGGCGATTGTTCAAACCGCTGGCTTTCACCAAAACCTATGCCATGGGGGCGGCGGCTCTGCTCGCGGTGACTCTAGTCCCGGTTCTCGTGGGCTATCTCGTTCGCGGGCGCATCCTCCCTGAAGAAAAGAATCCCGCGACGCGGGTGCTAACGTTCTTCTACGAGCCTCTTCTCAACATCGCCATTCGCTTCCGCTGGCCCGTCCTCTTACTTGCAGTGCTCGCCTTAGCGGTGACCATCGCTCCCTTCCAGCAATTGGGCTCCGAATTCATGCCGCCGCTTTGGGAGGGCGATCTGCTTTACATGCCCACGACGCTCCCGGGCATCTCGATCAATAAGGCCCGCGAAGTCCTCCAACAAACAGACAAGATCATCAAAACGTTCCCCGAGGTCGAACATGTCTTCGGCAAAGTCGGTCGAGCCGAAACGGCCACCGACCCGGCGCCTCTGTCAATGGTGGAAACCACCATCACCCTCAAGCCTGAGGCCGAGTGGAGACCAGGCATGACGCCCGACCGGCTCATCTCCGAGATGGACGCCGCTCTACAGATCCCGGGCCTCACCAACGCTTGGACGATGCCGATCAAGACGCGCATCGACATGCTCTCCACCGGCATCAAGACGCCGGTCGGCGTGAAGATCGCCGGACCGGATCTTGCCGAGCTGGAACGCATCGGTCGGGAAATTGAGCGGATCCTCCGTGGCGTGCCTGGCACCGCCAGCGTCTACGCCGAGCGCGTGATGGGCGGCAACTACCTCGACTTCACCGTCCGGCGCGATGCCATCGCTCGGTACGGGCTTCATGTACGGGATGTTCAACAAGTCATCCAAACGGCGATCGGCGGAATGAACGTCACGACAACCGTCGAGGGTCTTGAGCGGTATCCCGTCAACCTTCGCTACAGCCGCGAACTGCGTGACGATCTGCCGGCGCTGCTCGCCGTCTTGGTTCCGACTCCGGCAGGACAGCAAATTCCTCTCGGCGAGTTGGCCGACGTGAGGTACGCGACCGGCCCGCCTAGCATCAAGAGCGAGAACGCCAAACCGAGCGCCTGGGTTTTCGTGGACGTTCGGGACGCCGACATCGGCGGCTACGTCGCCGACGCACGTCAGGTGATCGAGGAACAACTCGATCTGCCGGCCGGCTACTCTCTCGCCTGGAGCGGGCAGTATGAATATCTCGAACGCGCCCAGCAGCGGCTCGCTCTCGTCGTGCCGCTGACTCTGTTTCTCATCTTCGTCATCATCTACATCAACAACCGCTCCCTTGCCGAAACCGTCTTCGTCTTGGCCGGAGTTCCCTTCGCCTTGACCGGCTCTGTTTGGCTCCTTAGCGCGCTTGACTACAACCTCAGCGTGGCTGTTTGGGTGGGCGCCATCGCGTTGTCGGGTCTGTACGCGGAAACGGCGATCGTCCTCCTGCTCTACCTCGACGTGGCCTACAAAGACCGCCTGAGTCGCGGTTTGTTGAACACGCGGGGCGACCTCAGAGAAGCGATCCACGACGGCTCGGTCAAGCGCGTGCGGCCGATACTGATGACCATCGCCACCGATTTGATCGGGCTCATCCCAATCATGTGGAGCGCCGGCGCCGGCGCCGACGTAATGAAACGAATCGCCGCGCCATTGATCGGCGGCGTCACGACGTCCGGGATCGTCGTGCTCGTGATCTATCCGATCGCATACTTCCTCTGGAGAGGCCGCGGACTCCCTAACGGCGACGCAACCCCAAACCCAGAGGCGCTAACGGAAGCTTGAAGCGAACCAGGAGGAGCAGCCATGCAGCATGCCGACCACAATCATTCGCGCGAACACGGTCACGAGGCGAAAGATATGCATCGCGAGCACAAGTCCAGCCCGGCGCATTCGAGCCACGCCGATCATCACGCTCACATGGTTGCCGACTTTCGTCGGCGCTTCTGGGTTTGCTTGGCGATCACCCTGCCGATTCTCGCGCTGAGCCCGATGCTCCAAGACTGGTTCGGTCTCGGCGACGCTCTGGCGTTCCCGGGCGACCTGTGGATTCTGCTCGCTCTCAGCAGCGCCGTGTATCTCTACGGCGGCAAACCTTTCCTCAAGGGCTTCGTTGACGAAGTCGGCAAAGGCCGCCCCGGCATGATGACGCTGGTGGCCGTGGCGATCTCGGTCGCCTACATCTACAGCGCCGCCGTCGTTTTCGGAGTCGAAGGAAAGCTGTTCTTTTGGGAAACGGCCACCCTCATCGACCTGATGCTTTTGGGTCACTGGATCGAGATGCGCTCGGTCATGGGCGCCAGCCGGGCCTTGGAACAACTCGCACGGCTGATGCCCGACGAAGCCCACCTCGTTGCAGAAGACGGCACGACACACGATGTGCCGACTGCCAAGCTTTCGGTCGGAGATCGCATTCGTATCCGCTCAAGCGAGAAGATTCCCGCCGACGGCAAGGTCGTCGAGGGCTCGTCCGCAGTCGATGAAAGCATGTTGACCGGCGAGAGTCGACCTGTAGAGAAGGCGGAGGGCGACGAAGTCGTGGGCGGCGCGGTCAACGGGCGCGGATCGCTGACCGTTGAGGTGACTCGTACGGGCGACGAAAGCTATTTGAGCCAAGTCATGAAGCTCGTGCGCGACGCCGAGCAGTCGAAAAGCCGCACGCAGGATCTCGCTAACCGCGCGGCGCTCTACCTAACGATCATTGCGCTGTCGGTCGGAGCGCTGACGTTCATCGTTTGGTACGCGGGATTAGGCAGAGAACTCAGCTTCTCTCTCGAACGAGCCGTTACCGTCATGGTGATCACCTGTCCGCACGCGCTGGGTCTGGCAATTCCGTTGGTCGTTGCGGTCTCCACTGGCATCGCGGCGAAGCGGGGACTGCTGATTCGCGACCGCGCTGCCTTCGAGCGCGCCCGGCTGCTCGACACCATGGTCTTCGATAAGACGGGGACTCTCACAGAAGGCAATTTCGGCGTGACCGACATCCTCGCCTTCGCGGATCAGAACGAAGATCGAGTCCTCTCCCTGGCCGCAGCCGTCGAGTCCGACAGCGAACACCCGATTGCAGCCGGCATCCTTCGCACGGCTCAGAAGCGAAATGTCGAAGTCCCCCAGGCGAAGGGCTTTGAATCCCTCACCGGCAAAGGAGTGCGTGCCAATATCAACGGCCGGGAAATCCAAGTCGTCAGTCCCCGAGGAGCAGCAGACTTTTCGCTTCCGTACCACGACGCCGACACATTCCTCAGCCAAGGCAAGACCCTCGCTTACGTCATCGAAGACGGCACGCCCATCGGCCTGCTGATCGAGAACACCGACGCGCGGTCCAAGGATTACGACGATATCAAGAACCTGTTCCGTCCGGGCCATGCGGACTGGACCTATCACCATAAATACGGCGTGCGCGACCATCGCGGCTCGGGGCGCGCCAGTGCGCGCGAAAC
>CAMPKL010000531.1 GCA_946887065.1 uncultured Bryobacterales bacterium | reverse complement strand
CTCGTCGTAAGCCACATCGAAGAGCGCGTCGTTGAGCAACTCATCGACGTTCATCCGGTAGCCGGAGGTCAGGTCGCGCCAAGCCGTCGCCACTCTGCGCGGCGTGCTCACTAGCCCATCGCGCTGGGGGTCTTCGCCGATCTGGCCCAATAACTCCTGGACCAACTCCTCAAGCCGCGTATTGTCAGGACGGCCGTCGGCGGCCGTCGTCGGGTGGAGGTCATCCGGTAGGTGGTGTAAGGCCATTTCTTAGAGATCCATTCTTAGCTCAAACGTGTTGCGCCCCGTTTCTTGTAACCGAATCTTCCGCAGGCGGGGTTCTCCGCCGGCGAAGTGCGCCGGCCAAGCTGCGCTCAGCCAGCCGCCGATGACCCTGGCCAAATTCTCCGTCGTCGGCGTCAGATCGGCAAATTCCTTGACAGCGGCGTTCATGTCTTTGCGATCAATCCTCGGCAAAACCGCCTCGTTGACCACGCGGTCGACGGCTTCGCGCGCGACGATCATGCCCGAGTCTTCTGACGCTTCGCCCGCGACCGTAAGGTGCAGCACGTAGTTGTGTCCGTGGCCGTAGGGATTGTTACATTTCCCAAACAGCCGCTGATTCTCTTCTTCCGACAGCGAATCCGCATGCAACCGGTGGGACGCACTGAAAGGATAGACGCGAGTTAACTCCATCACATCAAGCAACCTCGGGCCTAAGCGGCCTGCGAGGCGGCCGGCCCAGCGTAATCGACATAAAGATCCGCTGTCTCATAAAGCCGTACGGAATGAAGCCGCCGCCCATCGCCGCGAATCGCCGGTTCCAGGCGATTCCAAGTCTCTTTGGCCAAGTTCTCAACCGTCGGGATAACCCGGTCGAACGGCGGCGCCTCATGGTTCAGGTGCCGATGATCCCAGGGGCCCACGATCTCTCGCGTGATCAAGTCCTTGAGTTCTTTCAGGTCCATGATCATGCCGTTCACTGGGTCCACATCGCCGGCGACCGTCACCTCGAGCACGTAGTTATGCCCGTGAGTCTGGCTCTCGACGCCGAAGACTTCGGCGTTTTTTTCATCGGACCAACCGGGGTTCGCCAACCGATGAGACGCGGAAAACTCCGCCTTGCGAGTAATCAAGACCATTTGCCGTCAGCCGTCTGGAGGGGCTAGATTAAGGACGAAGCTTCATTATGGCACTAAGCCGAAAATCCGCCGTTTCATTCGGCCTAACCCTTTTGCTTGCAGGGGTTTTGATCTGGCGGGTGGCCCCTTATCTAAGGGTCTACAAGGTCGACGCGGGCGACCGCGCGCCAAGCTTCGAACTCGCTGGTGATAGCGGCGCCGGCGCACGCCTGGAAGACTACCGCGGCAAGTACGTGTTGCTGAACTTCTGGGCGACCTGGTGTCCGCCCTGCATCCAGGAACTCCCGTCGCTCAACACGCTCCATCGCGAGATGGAGCCGAACGGGCTTGTCGTTCTCGGCATCAGCGTCGATGAAAACAAGGAGGCCTATGAGCAATTCCTCGACCGCTTCGACGTCAGTTTCCCGACCGTGCGCGACCCGGAAATGGCCGTCGCTAGCCGCTACGGCACCAGCATGTATCCGGAGACCTATCTGATAGACCCCGACGGCCGCGTCGTTCGCAAGTACGTCGGCGGCGAAAACTGGATGCGCCCCGAGATCGTCAACTATTTGCGGTCGCTGCTCTAGCCTTCAAGAGTCCCCATTAGCGCCAAAAAGGCCTGTGCCGCGTGCGACAGTTGCCGCTGCGAAGGATAAACCAGCCGCACTTTGCGTTCCATGTGCATCTCCTCCACCGGAATCATGCGCAACACGCGCGCCGCCAACTCGTGTTCGACGCACATCCTCGGCAAGAAGGCCACGCCCAAATTCTGCTGTACCAGCAGCCGAATCGTGTCGATCGTCGGCAACTCGATCTCGATGTTCAACGGCACATGATGCCGCTGAAACGTCTCCACCACCGAGCGCCGGTAGGGCGAGAGTACGTTGTGCGCGATAAATACCTCATCGCCCAACTCCTCGATGCTGACCTTCTTGCGCCGCGCCAGATGATGTTCCGGCGAAACGATGAACACCAGGGAATCGGTGTAGATGTCGACCAACTTCAGCCGCTGGTCTCCCGGGTCGTAGCTGATCGCCCCCATCTCCAGCGAGCCCCGCAGCAACTCATCGGGAATCTGGCTCGATAGACTCCGCCGCAGTTCCACCTTCATCCGGGGGTGCTTCCGCCGAAACGCCGTCACATGCTTCAGCAAGTAGAGCGCGGTCGATTCGTTCGCGCCGATCGTGAGCTTTCCCGCCTTGAGATCCTGCAACTCCCCGAGTACGACCCGCAGCTCGCTCTCCAATCCGTCGAACCGGTCGCAATATTCCAGCACCAGCCGCCCAGCGTCGGTCAGCATCAGCTGCTTCGACGACCGGTCGATCAGCCGCACCCCCAAGTCAGTCTCCAGCCGCTTCAGCGCTAACGAAATTGCCGGCTGGGTGCGCAGCAGCTTCTGACCCGCCCGCGAAAAACTGCCTTCGCGGGCGATCATGCGGAATGTATCGAGCAGGGCTAGGTCCATATCGGCGTCAATGATTATCCCTGCTTATGCAAACCCCAACAACAATAAATTTGCATTATGTGTCACCGATTGGTCTACTGAGGCGAATAAGCCTATGTCTGACCGCGTCTTCATCTTCGACACCACCTTGCGCGACGGCGAGCAGTCCCCTGGCTGCTCGATGAACACCGGCGAGAAGCTTCTCGTCGCCCGCAAGCTGGTCGATTTGGGCGTCGACATCCTTGAAGCCGGCTTTCCCATCGCCTCGGACGGCGATTTCGAGGCCGTCCGCAAGGTCGGCTCCGAGTTCCCCGAGGTACGCGTCGCTGCGCTGGCCCGCACCGTACAGAAAGACATCGAGCGCGCCGCCAAGTCTCTCGAAGGCGTGCGGACTCCCCGCATCCACTGCTTCATCGCCACCAGCGAAATCCATCTCAAGTACAAGTTCAACAAAACACAGGACGAAATCCTCGAACAGGCCGTCCGCGGCGTCGAACTTGCGAAGAAGTACGTCGGCGACGTCGAGTGGTCCGCCGAAGACGGGTCACGCACCGAAATCGGCTACCTCCGCCGCATATCCAAAGCCTGCGTCGATGCCGGAGCCACGACGATCAACATCCCCGACACGGTCGGCTACTGCACGCCTGAGCACTACGCGGAGATCATCGGCGCAATCGTCGATGAAGTCGGGGACCGCGCCATCGTCAGCGTCCACACCCACGATGACCTGGGCCTGGCTACCGCCAACGCCTTGGCCGCCTTGCACGCCGGCGCGCGTCAGATCGAGTGCGCCATGAACGGCATCGGGGAACGCGCGGGCAACTGCGCCCTGGAAGAAGTCGTCGCCATCATGAACGTCCGCGGCGATCGCGTGCCGTTCCATACCAACATCCGCACCGAAGGCCTCTATGCCGCCAGCCAGGCGCTTACCTCGGTCATCACCTTTGGGCCGCAACCCAACAAGGCCATCGTCGGACGCAACGCCTTCGCCCACGAGGC
>CAMPKL010000530.1 GCA_946887065.1 uncultured Bryobacterales bacterium | reverse complement strand
TGAGGCGATCGAGGCCGGAACCTCGATCTTGGTCGGCTGTGACGCCAGAAAAATCGTGGCCGCCGTCCAGAAGCTGCTTGACGACCGGGACGAGTTGCGCCGTCGGTCGCGCATTCATAACCCTTACGGAGACGGCCGTGCCGCTCCGAGAATCGCCGCCGCCTTACGCGATTTCTTGGGCCTACAAACGCTCGCTGCCGCCGGATGAATGGCGCAAACCTCGTTGAGGCCGTACAATGTCTGCTGAGCGGCGTGTACTGCGCGTCGCCGCAACCATTATGCTCGGCTCTTCCAACTCCATCAAGCTTGAAAAGGACCTGTTTGAACGCGTCAAGAAGTGCGCCGATCTAGCCGGATACTCCTCGCCTCAAGAATTCGTCGTTCACGTGCTTGAGAAGGAACTCGCCAAGATCGAAGAAGGCGAATCCGACGAGGAGATTCTGAAGAAACTCCAGGGTCTGGGCTACATCGAGTAGGACCGAACGTCGTTGGATCTGGTCAACTCATTCCTGCGGTCCGCGATCACCGGGTACGTCTCCTTGTTTGGAGACGCGCATCCGCTGGTCAGTCTCGTACCGCTTTCGGTCGCTGTCGGCTTGCTCATGCTGTGGGTCTTCAAGATCTCATCGAATCAGAAGGGCATTGAGCGAGCCAAGAAGAAGATGCAGGCGTATCTGCTCGAGCTGCGCCTCTACGGCGACGATCCGGCGCTGATCTTCAGGACGCAGTGGAATCTTCTCGCCAGCAACATGCGCTACTTGGGCTTGATGTTTAAGCCTGCGCTTATTCTTACCGTGCCGATGGTCTTGCTGCTGGTGCACATGGACGCCATCTACGGCATCGCGCCGCTGCAGTCCGGCGAAACCGCGATCGTCACCGTGCAGGCGGCCGGGCGATTGGCGGCGACCGCGGCGGCTCCGCGCCTGGAGGCGCCGGATTTCTTGGCCATCGATACGCCGGCCGTAAGAGCGTTCAGCGAGGGCCAATTCAGTTGGCGCATTCGCGACGTGGGCGACGGCGAAGGCCAACTGCAGTTTGAGTGGGACGGCCGCAAGTGGACCAAGGACATCGTTGCTGGACCGGTACTCGGATACGCCTCGCACATGAGAACGGCATCGTTTTGGGAAACATTCCTCTACGCCGGCGAAGATCGTCTGGACACCCCGGACATCTCGTGGGTTTCGATCTCCTATCCGGCGGCTGAAATCGAAACCGGATCGTGGCGCATACACTGGCTGATCTGGTTCCTCGTGATCTCGATCTTGGCGGCCTACGCTCTCAAGGGCGTTTTCGGCGTCAACGTATAGCCAGCGGCGGCCTCCGTTCGTGCCAATCCGTCGCCACTTGGTAGGCGTGCCCAATTTCCAGCAGCGATTTCTCGTCGAATAACGCGCCAGCCAATTGAATGCCGATTGGCAACCCGCTTTCGCTCAGCCCGCAAGGCAGCGAGAGCAAGGGCAAGCCGGTCATGTTGAGGGCGCGGGCGTTGCGCGTGGTCATCATGCGCACGTCTTCTTCTATTCCATTCACGACGAGGGACGTTTGGCCTATTTTGGCGGGCAACACGGCGACGGCGGGCGCCGCCACCGCGTCGACGTGATCGAATAGTTCGTAGAACTGCCGGTTCAGTTGGCGGCGGCGGCGCTGCGCGTTCAGGTAATCGACAGCCGTCACGAAGCGGCCTTGGTCGAGCAAGGCTTGCTGGTCATTGCCGTAATCTTCGCGGCGAGAGTCGAGATTGTTGACGTGGACGGACGACGCCTCGGCGATCTGGATCAGCCGTGCGATGAGATTGAATTCCTCGATATCGGGAACGGCGATTTCGACCAGTTCGGCCCCGAGCATTTCCATCTCGGCAAGGGCGGCGCGCGTCGCCGCTTCCACTTCTGGGTCCAGGTTCGCAAAGTAGAATTTGGCCGGCACGCCGATCTTGCGTCCGTGGAGGCTAGGTTCGGCCGGGAACTCGGGCGCCGAGAGAGGCCGGTCGACCGTGCTCTCGTCCTGGGGGTCCTGCCCGGTCATCGCGGCGAAGATGTGCCACAGGTCCTCAGCGGTCCAGGCGAATGGCCCGACGTGGTCGAGCGTGTGCGAGAGCGGGAAAACGCCATGGCGGCTGACTCGGCCGAATGTCGGCTTTAGACCGGCAACGCCGCAAAACGACGCCGGAATGCGGATCGAGCCGCCGGTATCCGTACCGAGCGAAAAACTGCACAACCCGGCCGCCAGGGCCGCGGCTGACCCGCCGCTGGAACCGCCGGGAATGTGATTCGTATTCCAAGGATTGCGTACGGCCCCGAAGTGGGGATTGTTGCTGGTGATCCCGTAGGCGTTCTCGTGCAGCCCGGTCTTGCCAAGCAATACCGTTCCGGCCTTGGCGAGCTTTTCGACCACGGTAGCGTCGTAGCTCGGCACGAAATCGGCGAAGATCTTCGAGCCGGCAGTGGTCTTGATGCCCTTGGTGAAGAACAGATCCTTGAGGGCGTAGGGGATGCCGTGGAGGGATCCGCGGCGATTGCCGGCGTGGATTTCGCGCTCGGCGATTTCAGCTTGACCGAGCGCCAAGCCGGCAGTCGTTGTGATGTAGGAGTTCAACTCGGGGTCGAGTCGCTCGATGCGGCTGAGGGTTTGGCGAGTCAGCTCGACGGGCGAAATTTCTCCGGCGGCGATCAGGCGCGAGAGTTCCGCAATGCTCTTGAGGGCATCGTCCATGGGCGTTTACCGGCCGTCGGGACGGAACTGGAAATCCGGCTCGACAAGCGACAAGTCACGGCGCAAGGGCACCCTCGTGGCCTTCCAAAGGGCGTCGAAAACCGGCGCCGCCAGCTTGAGCCGCTCCTCGGGTATCTGCAGGCCCAGGGCCGCGGCGGCCTGTTTCCAACGGTCGATGGGATCGGGGGCGTTTCGCATAGTAGACCCAACAGTTTACAGTGGTACGGGCAGCGTATAATTTGCGAGTTCTGCGAGCGCATAAATAGAACGTATGGCCGACACGCTAGCAAGGCTCTTCCGGCACGCCGTCTCATACGGTAAGCCCGATATCATCCTCACCAAGTCGGAAGGAAAGTATCAGCCGATTTCCGCCCAAGAGCTGTACCGTCGTGTAGGCAAGCTGCAGCTCGACCTCAAGAGAGTCGGCATCGGCGCGGGCGACCGGTGCGCCATCCTTTCCGAGAACCGTTGGGAGTGGGCGGTCGCGGACTTCGCCATGATGACGGCGGGGATCGTCAGCGTGCCGCTGTACCCGACGCTGACCAGCGAGCAGTTGCAGTACATGCTGGAGCACTCGGAGGCGCGGGTGGCGATCGTCTCCACTCCGGGCCAGTTCGAGAAGCTGCAAGGGATTTGGGACACGCTGCCGAATCTGCAAGGGGTGATCACCTTCGAGCCGGTAGCCGCCGTCGATGAACGCGTCATCTGGCTGAAAACCCTGATCGGCGAGGACGCCCTGACCAACGAAGAGCGCCGCGAATTCGAAACGTCCATCAGCGCGACGCGGCCCGACGATTTGGCCAGCATCATCTACACATCGGGCACGACGGGGACGCCCAAAGG